>CAJCHQ010000856.1 GCA_903970295.1 Bryobacterales bacterium | reverse complement strand
CTCAAATGGGGCCGGAATGATAGCTGGATACATGAAAAGTTCGTCTACCCATTCTGAAAATGGTTTCGATAGCTTTATCGAATCACTTTCAACAAGCATGGCCAACTCCCACAAAACAGCAGTTGGCACATAGATGCTTGTTTCTTGGCTGTTTATGGCAGCGGAAAACGCTTTGGAAGCCTTCTTACTCAATTTCTTTTGATTTCCGCAAAAGTAATAAATGAGCGGGTGCGTGTCTGTCACTAAGAACTCGGCGCTCACAAACTACCTGCAGAGTCATCCACCGCGACCTTGAATATACCAGCTAGTTTTGCACTGGCAGCCTCAAGATCGGTATTGATGATTTCAACCGAACCGAGCAAGTTCGGCACCTTTGGCTTTACATGACCCAGATGCACACTGGCCTTTGCCGTCAGTGCAACATAATTTTGATAGCTTATAAGAACCGCAACCGGCTCACCATGGTCGGTTATTTCAATTGCCGAATTTGCCGAACAAAGGCTGTCTACGAGCGGAAAAAAATCTTTTCGTGCCTGCGTCTTTCCAACTGTTTGAGCTGTCAGCCCTAGAGCTGACATATTCTTTCTCGTCAAATTCGCCATATACTTACCCGTCGGCGACTGTACACAATTAGTGTACACTGCTGGGGTGTGAATGGCAAATGCACACATCACCATCCATTTGGCATTATGCTAGACCGCCACTAATGGCGCCGAAGCCTCTTTGACGAATTTCAAAGTGTCTTCACCGAGATCGATTTTTATGGTGTCACCGTCGGTGAAGTTGCCTTTCAAAATCTCGAGTGACAACGGATTCTCGATATCTTTCTGAATTAATCGTTTGAGCGGGCGAGCACCATAGATGGGGTCGTAACCAGTGCGTGCGAGCCAACCCGCTGCCGCATCGGTAACATTGAGCACCATCTTTCTATCAAGCAAGCGCTTGTTCAAATAATGCATTTGGATTTCAACAATCTTCTTGAGCTCTTCCGCCGTTAGCGCATGGAAGACTACGGTCTCATCGATACGGTTAAGGAATTCCGGACGGAAGTGATCGCGCAGTGCGTCCATGACCTTCTTCTTCATTTCCGGATAGACAGAATCTCCCTGAATCGCAGCTTTCAGCTGGTAATCCAGAATGAAATTACTTCCTATATTAGACGTCATGATCAAGACGGTATTTTTGAAATCAACCGTGCGTCCCTTCGAATCAGTAAGGTGACCTTCATCCAAAACTTGCAGCAATATATTGAATACATCGCTGTGTGCCTTTTCGATTTCGTCGAACAGCACGCAAGAGTAAGATCTTCTCCGCACAGCTTCGGTGAGCTGTCCGCCTTCGTCGTAGCCTACATATCCCGGCGGTGCGCCGATCAATCGAGCGACAGTGTGGCGCTCTTGATACTCAGACATGTCGATACGAATCATCGCTTGCTCGTCGTCAAACAGAAATTCGGCAAGTGCTTTGGCGAGTTCTGTTTTTCCAACACCAGTTGGTCCCAGGAAGAGGAAACTACCGATAGGTCTATTTGGATCCTTCAGACCCGCGCGTGCTCTGCGTACAGCATTGGCGACAACTTCGATCGCTTCGTCCTGCCCGATAACCCGCTTGTGCAGCATTCCTTCCAACTGTAGCAACTTCTGCACTTCGCCTTCCAGCAATTTGGTCACTGGAACACCGGTCCACTTCGACACGATTTCGGCGATATCTTCTTCGTCGATTTCTTCTTTCAAAAGGCGCGGACCTTTTTTGTTGAAAACAAGTTCCTGTTCCTTCAAATTCTTTTCGAGTTCGATTAAAGTGCCAAATTTCAATTCGGCTGCTTTTTGCAGATCGGTATTTCGTTCGGCTTGCTCGATTTGAATTTTCGTTTTTTCAATTTCACCCTTTATTTCCTGAACCTTGTTCAGTGCTGCTTTCTCCTGCTGCCACTGAGCTCTGAGCACATCCGCACGTTCCTTCAAATTGCCCAGATCTTTCTCAATTCTTTCCAAACGCTCCCTCGAACCTGGATCAATTTCCTTCTTAAGAGCCTCGCGTTCGATTTCGAGCTGAATTTTTCTTCGCTCTAGCTCGTCTAACTCGGTCGGCATCGAGTCGATTTCGATGCGCATTCTCGCTGCGGCTTCATCGACCAGGTCGATGGCTTTATCAGGCAGAGAGCGGTCTGTTATGTATCGAGATGAGAGCACTGCAGCCGCAACGAGTGCCGAATCTTTAATTCGAACTCCATGGTGCACTTCGTATCGCTCTTTCAATCCTCTCAGAATTGAGATCGCTTCCTCTACTGTAGGTTCATCAACCAGCACAGTTTGAAAGCGTCTTTCAAGAGCTGGATCTTTTTCGATATGCTTTCTGTATTCATCAAGGGTGGTGGCACCAATGCAATGCAGTTCACCGCGGGCGAGTGGTGGCTTAAGCAAGTTGCCGGCGTCCATCGACCCGTCACCGCTCGAACCAGCGCCTACGACAGTGTGCAATTCGTCGATGAATAGCAGTATTTGCCCTTCAGCTTCTATGACTTCTTTGAGAACTGCTTTGAGTCGTTCTTCAAATTCACCGCGATACTTGGCACCGGCGATGAGGGCACCCATGTCCAGGGCGATCACTTTTTTGTTTTTTAAGCCTTCCGGCACGTCGCCTTTGGTAATACGAATTGCCAGACCTTCCACGATCGCCGTTTTACCAACACCAGGCTCTCCAACCAGAACCGGATTATTTTTTGTGCGTCTCGATAGGACCTGCATGCATCGACGAATTTCGTCGTCGCGACCGATAACCGGATCCAGCTTGCCTTTAGCCGCCATCTCCGTCAAATCTTTGCCGTATTTTTGCAGTGACTGGTAAGTCGCTTCCGGATCCTGGCTAGTCACACGTTGCTTGCCCCGGATTTGAGTGAGCACTTTCAGCATGCGGTCGCGAGTGACGCCGTTTCTCTTGAGAATGGTTCCTGTCTGATTTTTAGCCTCGTCACAAAACGCCAGCATGAGATGTTCGACGCTGATATATTCGTCCTTCAGGCGCTCAGCTTCTTTTTGCGCATCGTCCAGAATTTGCATTAGCTTGTTCGAGACGTGAATTTCGTCCTTTGTCAAATTCATCGAGGTGCCCTTAGGCTGCCTCTCGAGATATTCGGTCAGCTCGGCTATGACTTTGTCCGGCGGGACATCCAGGTGAGTGAGGATCTTGGCGGCAATGCCGTCCTCCTGCTCGAGACATGCCAGCATTACGTGTTCAGGCGTGACCTGGCTATGACCGAACTTGACCAGCAAATTCTTGCTTGCGGTGATAGCTTCCTGCGCTTTATTCGTAAATTTGTCGAGATTCATTGTCGCTCCCAAATCAGGCAGTTAAAATTCGCACAACGTTTCGTTGTAAGTTGATTATGTCTTGGTCGTTATAACGTCTTCATTTTTGACCATAATTTTTTTATGGATTCGAAGGTTACGGATATCTATCAGATTATGAGGCTACTATATTGTTGGTGGAATTGCTCTGTTTTCCGAACCTTTCAGGATTGTTCGGACTTTAAGTGAGCCTGATGCAAGAGTTTGAAGAAGACTACTACGCGATTCTGGGTGTTGACGACTCAGCGCCTCAGGATGAAATCCGCAAGGCTTATCTCAAGCTGGCTAAAAAGCTGCACCCGGATAGATACCCGAATGACCCCGAGCAGCGGGCGCTAGCGCAGACTGAGTTCGCCAAGGTGACCCGTGCCCATGATGTGGTGTGTGACGCTCAGAGGCGTGCAGAGTACGATACCCTGCGCAGTTTGACCAAAGCTCGTGCCAACCCGGACGAGGGTGTTGACGCGGAAGGCAACGAAATCTCCCAGCGGGAGACGACCGGAAGCCGGCTCATTATGCCCACTCGCGATGACGAAAACATAAATGTTAAGTGGGCCAACAAGCATCTTGTCCGGGCCGAAGATCTTTTCATGAAAAAACGCTACCAGGAAGCAGAAACGGCTATGAAGGAGGCGATACGTTTGGTTCCAACCGAACCTAAATTTCGTAATAAGTTGGCGGAAATCTATCTAGCGCGGGGCTGGCGCACTTTGGCCATGACTGAAGTGCAGGCTGCATTGCGAATTGATCCCCGAGATGGTGACGCCAAGGAGATC
>CAJCHQ010000855.1 GCA_903970295.1 Bryobacterales bacterium | reverse complement strand
TTTTCGTCCCTCGCCACCAGAGAAGCAGGCCGCTGCAAGCCGTGAGACAAAGAATCAAACCGCCGAGAGAATTGAACTGGCGGCCGGCTCTTCCAGCCAGCAAATTGAAATGCAGGTCTTGCACGAATTTCAAAGCGCTATTTTCGCTTTTCAGACCAAGCGGCTTACCGGAGTAAGGGTCGACTTGCACGGCAATGTAATCCTGCTTTGCATCCGCCGCATATACAGTAATGGGCAGGTTTGGTTCCTGAACGTTGATAATGCCGGTGACATGATGGTGCGGAAACGCCCCTTCGACATTTTTTATAAGGATTGAGAATCGTTCTCGCATTGCGCCCACAGAAACTGGCGGCGACGGTTCTAAAAGCGAGTCCAGCTCAGTGCGAAAGACCAGTATGGAGCCACTTACACTAATCGCTATGATGTAAAGCGCAGTTGCTAAACCACACCAAAGATGGATATCAAAAATTAGCTTGCGACCGGCGAATGACGACGGTTGCCGAATGACTTTGCGCAAGGGATCCAGGAGATTAATTAGGGCAGCCAAGGGGTTGAATTACTTCTTACAAGTTATAGACTTATCTAACTGATTGAGACAAATTCTCAATAGTGGCACATGATATCAAAAATTTGAAATGAGTCGCATTTGTGGCGGCGATTTGACCGGCGGGCTTTTAAAGCCTACCGTGCGTTGCTTTGCCTCATTCATTTGGGTTGCAGAGGTCAGTATAGATGGAAAGCAAAGGCAAAGAACAAGATTTTCAATTTGGTATAGAAGCAGAATACATGCTCTGCGATCGCACCACTTTCCTGCCTGTACCCTATGAGAACCTGGATCAAAAAAGCCTGTTCGATTTGATCGATAGCATTCCCACTCACGACTTCGACAGCGCCGGCTTGAACGTCAAACCTCTGCACACGAAGCCCAGTCCATATTTGCTCGAGGGTTATTATTTAACCGACACGAATATGCAACCTCAGTCGCTTCTGCCCAAGGGCATCGAAATCCGCACTCCACTGTCGTCTTCTATTGATGGCACATTGAACAATCTCAGTCGTCTACACGAGCGCATGCAAAACAGATTGAACATGAGTGGATACAGAGCCGTAGCCATATCGCACCATCCGACAGAAGCTAATTTGCAGGCTCGACCAAACTATACGAGACATGATTACTGGCAATGGGCCTTGGTGGCGACCACTACATTTGGTCCCGACATAAACATAAGCCTGCCGGAAAGTCTGGCGGATCGAATCGTCGCAGAAGAATTGAAAGACAAAATCAATCACTATCTGCCTGCCGTCTGCGCACTGACTTTTGCCTCTCCGCTCTACGAAAATTCGTTGTGGTGCATTCGCGATCAAATTGGCAAATCAATCCGAACCTACCGTCGCAGCATCTGGGCTCCTATCTTCTACATTCACGAAAAACCGTCGCTTCGTTTTGAGTTCAAAGGCTTCGAAATGAGCTGCGATCTCGCCGATTACGAAGCTTATTTCTTGCTCTCACTAGCACTCCTTCTGGATCACCAATTGAAAGGCAGGGCCTCCGACCAGACCAGGATTTACGATCTGGGAGCGCTAGCTGTCGAAGGGCTCAAATCAAAGGAAATGAAAACTCGGGCAGCTCAGCTCCTCGAAAGCGCATCGCGCATAGCGCATTCTCTTGGTCTGTCCGATCATTCGCTAGAAACTTTCTGGACTCGACTCGATTCAAATCGTGTACCGGCTGACGATATCATCAACACTTATATGCAAAGACAAAGTGTTGCCGATGTGATGCGCTCGCGGTCCTTATTAACCAGAGACAACTTCTCAGTCGGCGCACCAGTTGTGCTGGCAACTGCCGTCTAGGAATTTACGCTCTAATGATCGCACTGCAAACCAGTTTTGATACTACCCGCGAATGGTCAAAGCTTGTCAGGAAGAGATCAAACACCCGGCTGCAACTGGCATTGTTGTGCATCGCCAAAGCGGTAAGAACATTTGGCTTCGGTTGTGTTTCGGTCGTGCTGGCGCTCTTTTTGCTCACGCGTGAATTTTCGGCACTTGAAGTCGGTGCCATTTTGACGGCGACTTTGATAGAAGACGCAATGCTCACGACTGTTGTCTCACTGTTTGCCGCTCGGATCGGCTATCGACTTATTTTGTTATTTTCGAGCGCTGCTATTTTTGCCAGCGGCATTGCTATCGCTCTGATCACCGTAAAACCGATTTT
>CAJCHQ010000854.1 GCA_903970295.1 Bryobacterales bacterium | reverse complement strand
GCAGATGAGAAGCTCGATGAGCGTCTCAAAAAATATACATACGTTGCTCAGAAGGCCAAGGCGGACAGTGACTTCGAAGTATGGCAGGGACAGAATGCGAAGATTACGACCGACAATGCTACGTTCGATCGGCTGCTAGATCGTGATGTGCGCGACCTGTATATCCTGCGCCAGAATACGCCGAAGGGTGAATGCTTAGCTGCCGGTACTCCGTGGTATGCCGTAGCTTTCGGTCGCGACCAGGACATTGCCGGACGGGAAACAGTGACGCTCATGCCGCAATTGACCAGGGCGATATTGTCTGTGTTGGCTGCCTATCAAGGCACCAAATACGATACTGTTACCGAAGAGAGCCCGGGTAAGATCTTGCACGAGTTGCGCCTGGGTGAAATGGCTCGCTGCAAAGAGATTGCGTTCCGCCCGTATTACGGTTCGATCGACTGTACACCTTTGTGGTTGGTTTTGCTGGGCGACTACATCAATTCAACTGGGGATCTTGCTTTTGCCAAGGCTCATTGGCATAACGTTCTTGCCGCACTCGAGTGTCTGGATCGAGAGGCGAATACGGGTTATCTGATTTATGGTGGAAAGCCTGGCGCGGCTCTTTCTAACCAGGGATGGAAAGACTCGGGCGATTCGATCATGGATTTCAATGGGAAATTGGCAAAGCAGCCCATTGCATTGTGTGAGGTGCAGGGTTACCTTTATCAAGCCTGGAGAAGCACGGCTAAGATCGCTCAGGCATTGGGTGAAAACGCCGTGGCCACGCAGCTGAACAAAAAAGCCGATAGCCTCAAAAGTCGCTTCAACAAAGATTTTTTCTCTACGAAACGCGATTTTGTTGCGCTCGCTCTGGACGGTGACGGCAAACAATGCGAAGTGATTTCATCGAATCCCGGACATCTACTGGTGACAGGAATTCTCGATCCAGCCACGGAAACTGCCGTTTGCAATAAATTGATCGCTGTAGAAATGTTCACGGGCTGGGGCATTCGCACCTTGTCTGCAATCGAGTTTGCCTACAATCCAATCAGTTATCACGACGGTTCGGTCTGGCCGCACGATAATGCATTGGCGATCGAAGGAATGTGCAAAGTCGGTCGCGCTGCCGACGCCATGCGTGTGATGGACGGCATGTTCGCGGCTGCTCAAGGTCACATGAATCTGCGACTGCCCGAATTGTTTTGCGGATTCTCCAAACGTTATTCGGAATATCCTGTCTCTTACCCAGTTTCTTGCGAGCCCCAAGCCTGGGCAGCCGGATCGATGTTCTTAATGCTCAAATCGAGTCTTGGCTTGATGCCGAACGCATTAAATCACGAGCTGCGCGTCGTAAAACCAGAATTGCCGCCATTCTTATCGAATGTGAAAGTTGCAAATCTGTATGTTGGCGACAAGGTTGCGTCGCTTGAATTTGCTCGGGTTGATGGAAAAACTACGTGCAAAGTACTGAGTAAAAGCGATACGCTGAAAGTTTCGATCGAGCCTTAAACCAGCCTTAGATGGGTATGGAGACTTAATCTTTGCGGCACTCTGAACCGCAAGTATAATTGCGCTCTATCTGATTTACGCATACTATCGATAGTCGGAGGAGCTGGCATTTTTTAAAGCCCGGGAAAATTCGCTAAAAGTGACAGTGGAAGCAGTGTGAGACTTCCACTGTCACAAGTTTTGTTCAAAATATCGACCCACCTATTTAAATGAAAAGATGAAACAGTGCGTATCCGGTAGCGAGCACGCCCAGAGCACCGGCACTTCTGCTCATTAATTTCAGCGAGAAGATTCGATAGGCCATGCAGATTGTGGTTAAAGCCATCGTCATCTGCAGAAGCATCATCGAGTAGCCGAAGTATTCGCCGTTGTCGAAATGATGTTCGCTGGATTCCTCCTCCGCTTGGGCGAGGGCCAGAACTGCTCCCGATCGAGTCTGCTCATGGGCTTTTAGACCGGTGAGTTTCTCGAAATCGGTTTGACTGGGACCACCTGGCTTTCCGACAAGTGGCTGCGCGAGCATGATCTGAAGGCTGAGTGTGTCGATGCGGTTCTGCTTTGTATCGTAATAGACAAACTGGTCATTCGACTGAATGCAGTCGACCATACCCAAGCGAGTTTGATGTTCGGCGAAGAAGCTACAAACAATTGCCAGCACGCAGGCGATGCTAGCGAATGCGACGAGAAAGTTTTTCTCGCGAACTTCTGTTCGCATCTCGTCGCGTTTCTTTGCGTTCTCTGCTTCTTCGAGTGCTTCCTCGCGGCGCTCTTCGGCGGAGTCCAAGATTTCGGGTGATTCCAACTCTACCTCCTATCGGCGGATTTGTTGAGAGGGTATCGAGAGGCACCATTACAGTGCCTCCCGAACTTGTCAGTGAGAACGAGTCAGTTAGTCGTCGTCGCTGCCGCCGCCGGAGGAGCCGCCTTCGTCACCGCCTGAGGCGCCACCTTCATCGTCGTCGCTCGAGGGAGCCGTGGCGTCGGGGGTCTGGTCGTCGCTCGAGGGAGCCGTGGCGTCGGGGGTCTGGTCGTCGCTCGAGGGAGCCGTGG
>CAJCHQ010000853.1 GCA_903970295.1 Bryobacterales bacterium | reverse complement strand
CCACGCTCGTCAAAAACGCACTTGCCGGCACGAGACTGACGATCTCTGGCAGCGGGGAACAGACGAGATCCTGGTGTCACATCCGAGACTTCGTGCGGGCAGTGGTAGCCACTCTGCATAAGGACGGAGTCAGTGGCGAGGTGTTCAACATCGGGAACGACCGAAATAACATCAGTATGCTCGAGTTAGCGCAAATGATTTGCGAAATGACCGGCTCCCCATCTCAGATCCACGTCGATAATCTCGAGAGTGAGGACGTCCACTTCAGGCAGCCTAACATTAGTAAGGCGCGAAAACTTCTCGACTATGAACCTGAGATAGACTTGCCGACCGGAATTAATGACTTAATCAAGTGGCTGAGACAGGAACCAACCAGCTTTTCAGCATCCTCAATGGTGCAGTAATCTTCCAAGATCGGCTGCGCTTAACTTTCAATAGTTGCGTACGCAAGTATTTTTCATACTCGATCTGGCTGTCAGTGTCGGTTTCGAGAGATGAGTCATCAGCTTCCACGATCAAAGTCTTATTCAGCTCGCGAAGTACTCGCGTCATCACCCACGATGGACTAGACAAGTAATTTTCGAGTGTTGATTCCAGTTGATAAATTACGGCACGTCGATCGATAGACGGCTCAGGTTGCGCCGGTGGTACTCTCAAAAGAGCTTGCAGAGCCAGTTCGAGGAGCCCGACCGGCAGTGAATGGAAAGAGCCTTTGCCGACATGCTCATCAAACTCGCAGAAATACTCAGGATCCATGTTCAGGAGACTGTTCCTGAACCCGTCTCCTCGAGCATTGAGCTCCGCTGCTACTGTGCTGATCACCTGGTCATTAAATTGCGCTTGCGTACCGCCGGCTTCCCAGAGAAATCGCTTATACTTCCTGCCTATTCTCAGCAGATCAGAGGCGTAGAACAAATATTTCTGGTTCGAAGTAGTGGTGCTTTTCTTGTGCATACGGTAGCTGCACAATTCTTCGTCTAGATACGCATATCTGCCGTTGAGCAGAATACGAAACCAGTACTCGAGATCTCCTAAGTGGCAAAAATTGGCATCGAAGCCGGAGCCGATGTACTCTCGGCGAAACATTACTGTCGTAGGCTCGCCGATGAAGTTGATGACTGGATTAATGGCTTTTCTGATCACCTCCCGCCCGGATACACTGGACGATGAGGGAACGTATTCGGCCGCAGTTGCAGGCGAAGCTAATTCGGTAATTCTAGCGCCTCTAGAGCAGATCGGCGTGCGGGCTGTACTGGCAAGCGCCACTGCTGGCTCTGAATCCAACAACTCTACGAGCCTGCGCACCATATCGCCATGCAGAATATCGTCCTGGGCGAATGGCTTGATATATTCTCCAGAAGCCAGCTCCATGCAGCGGTTGTAATTGCCGAATAATCCTACTTTTTCGGAATTAATCGCGCATTTGATACGCTGATCGCGTGCCGCGTAAGACTGAATAATGCGTCCGGATTGATCGCTTGAACAGTCATCGACGATGATTAGCTCGAAGTCTCTGAAACTCTGTGCGAGCGCGCTATCAATGGCTGCGGCAAGAAAACCTTCGCCGTTGAAAACGGGAAGGCAGATTGAGACGCGCGGAGCACTGGTGGCCATTGACTAACCAAGTTGCAAGTGGGCATGAAATATTGTGGCATGGAGACAGGAACAATTTTATAGTTAGCACTTTATTAAGGAAGAGGGACCTTAATTGCTTGTTAATCGAGCACGACCGGTCGGCGACTCGACATCGCCAAAATAAGACTGGCTGCCGATTTGATGTGTTCGCTGGCTAATGCTTCCTCGCCAATGTAATCAGCATGGGTACCTATTCTTAGAGAAGCCTCTTGCACGTTAGATTTAGGCTACGAGTTTTTCGATGCCAGACACTTCGAAAGCTGGTGCGCGAGATCGGATGCAAGTTGACGATCTTGCGGCTGGTGCGGTTTTAGTTTTTCAGAGCGCTGCCATAGTCCCAAAACTCCGTACGTTTTGTGGTTCGCGATAAGTGGTATCACTACTCCCCGGTGTTGACCAAAGTGGCGCTCATACGACGAATTTGAACAGCTGCCTTCACGGCCGATCAAAATGGTCCTTCCAGAATTGAAAACCTCGACGTACGGACTTTCGCTATCAGTCAATGCAAGTTGATCATTTTGTCCAACTAATGTCTCGGTGCCCGCACCAAGCAAATAGACGCTGGACTGTTTCGAGCCCAAACATTCAGCTATTAACAGCCCCGCCTTCCACGCTGCCACCGCCTGGTCATTTTCTTCGGCAAAGACACTCAATACTTCCACCATGGTTTTGTTTTTTACCATCTCGCGTTGGCTTAAGGAATGTTCGAATGAGTCCGCGAGTAAAGTCGACAGGAACGCCGAGACTTTCTCGACCGTTTGTAAATCTGAATCTGCCCACTCCTTCGTTGTTCGAGCTTCCAGCACAAGGAAACCGCGAAATAATCCTTGCGCCCTCATTGGAGTTACTAGACTTGAGCAACCGTCAGGAGAGAATCTGAGAAGAGGCTCAAAATCTTCTTCATCCGCTGAAGACTTGACGGCGATGATACCTGGTTTCGACTCGTCCGCGAATTCGCATAGAAACCGGAGAACGATCTGCGTAGCTTCCTTCGCATTCACTTCCGCACCAATAATTTCCGCTAGGTCTGGCTGCGCCGAGCGTTGATTTGTTAGAACAAGTCGATCAAGCACTAGCTGCCACAGCACAGCTCTTTCAAGTTCCAGTCCTTTGACCAGGCTTTCAAAAGCGGCATGCAAGGCAGTATCTAAATCACTTGTACGCAAACGGGTAGAGATAATGTGATCGATAGTCTCTTGGGCTAAGTCGGTGTAGATCATTTTTTGTACGCCCTATGAGCACTTTTTTCAGGCACACCCGATTAGTCGATTCTAGCAAGAAAACCTTGGAATGGCGAAGAAGGTTGCGACCGGTCGTTGCGCATCCTTCCTTTGCGCATACAATATTTTCAGATGGGTTTGAGCAGTAGGCTCTGCTCAAACCTGTACTGTACCGGAACTCGATTTCAGTTAGCAAGGAGGTGACATGGCCGCATTGGGATGGGATAATCTCCGGCAGTGGGGTGAAGACGCAGTGCGCATCGAACCACTGGGAGGCGGTGTAGCCAACGACGTGTGTAGAGTGCGCGTCCATGGCCAACTCGCGGTTGGTCGTCTCGGCCGCAGGAGCGACGCTGATCTCACGTGGGAGACCGAGCTCCTCCAATACCTCGACCGTGAAGGTCTCACCGTGCCGGTGCCCATCCCGACGAAGGATGGCCGGTTGTTTGCGAACGGTCTGGTGGTGATGACATATGTGGAGGGCAGACCGCCCGAAACGGAGAGCGACTGGCGTGGCGTGGCCAACACGCTCCGGCGGCTGCATCGCTTGAGCCAGGGCTGGCCGCAGCGCCCAGGTTGGCGATCATCGACCGATCTCCTACACGCCGACACCGGGACGAAAGTCGACCTCGGCGCGATGCCGCCTGAGGGAGTTGCTCGATGCCGTGTAGCATGGGCGCGGCTCGTCGGACGCCAGACAAGCGTTGTCCATGGCGACCCCAATCCTGGCAACATCCGCATATCAGAGAATCGAGTCGCGCTGATCGACTGGGACGAGTCACATGTAGACGTCTCCGACCTCGACTTGGTCCTGCCCTACAACGCCGCCGGCCTCGATGCCGACGCCCTCGACATCGCCGGGCAAGCATCGGCCGCATGGGAAGCCGCCGTCTGCTGGGACGACGCGCACTCAATCAGGCGACTTGCCCAAGTGCGCGCGATCTAAGCACCGGCAACTCTTTAGTCATAATCAATTCCTCCCCATCGTTCGTAACTGCTAATGAACTTAACCGAGTGCAAGTCGGTCAGTTCAAAACCCACTAACTTGCTATGTTTTCGTGAATCAAATTATGTACAGGTGCGAGATCTCACCCCAGCCTCATTTGTTCATTCAACAAAGAAGGGGCGAGAAGTTGAACAAATGACACCTTGTCACTTATTTCATCTTTTCTCATCATACCTTATTCGCAGCAGCGCAAACCAATAGTTGTCCAGGGACGCAATCGTTGCAAAATATCGTTGCAGAGATCTCCACTATTTGGAGAGATTGATTGCCAGCGCAAGATTGGAGGTATCTTTTTGTCAATGCACGCAAGAGTCATCATTATGCACCGCCCTCGGTATCAACGATAGACACCAGGCTTTGCAGCGTTTCCGAAGGCACCCGAGCCGCTATCCATGCTCTCGGAAGCATCATACAGATACCATTCATATTGTTCGACTTTCATTCGAAGTAGAATCGCCATTGCCCTTGTTCCCGCGAGAGCGTACTGACTTCGCCCGCGGTGGCAACAAGGAATGACCTTCTCAGCAAGACACAAAGGGGTCCCATCTCTGCATGATGCCGGTCAAAACTTTAACACGTTCATTCGTCGTTGTCGGAGGCGGCGCGTTCGGCCTCAGATGCGGCAGCCGCTCGCTCAACTTCGGCGGCGAATGCGGCTCTCCCGACCTCAGCGGCGCCGGCCGCTCGCTTGGCTTCGGACGCTTGCGCAACCCTACCTGATTCAGCCGCGGCAGCTGCACGCTCAACCTCCGCTGCGGCAGCGGCCCGTCCAGCTTCGGACGCGGCAGATGCACGTTCAGCCTCCGCGGCAGCAACCACGCGCCCAACTTCCGCAGCGGCGGCCACACGCTCCAACTCGGAGGCGGCAGCCGCCCGCCTCAATTCTGCCACTGACGCTGCGCGTTCAGATTCAGCAACAGCGGCAGTGCGAGCGGACTCGGCCGCCAAAGCGGCCAATCCAGCCTCATTGGCGACTGCGGCGAAACCGGCTTCCACAGCAGAAGCGGCGCGCTTCGTCTCTGCCGCCGCAGCGACCCTTCCCGCCTCCTGCGCATTAGCCGCAAAACCTGCTTCCGCCGCCGACGCGGCCCGACAGGACTCAGCCGCAGAAGCAACCAGGCCAGCCTCAACAGCCGAAGCCGCACGACCGGCTTCAGCGGCCGAAGCGATTCGGCTAGACGCACCAGCAGTGATTTTCAAATTAGTATTAGGAGCCTCGTGGCGGGTCACCGACTGGTCACTGCTACTGCTGCCGGCTTCTGGCTGACGATCCTGACTGACTGTTATAGCAAGCGACTCTGACTGCTCCGGCACCATAGGCGCCACTTCTCGCGCTGCGGCGTTCAGCGCCTCAGCACCGGCGACCGTCCCCACTTGGAGGGACTCGAGTGCTTCTTTCAATTCCAACATAGACTTGAAACGAGCCTGCTGCTCCTTGGCCATAGCCTTCACAATCAGCGCCTCAACTGCCTCAGAGAGGTTGAGTTCAGAACAGACATTTTTAAAAAGTTCGGGCGTTGAGTAGACGTGTTTGTACATGCACTCAAGCAAGCTCTGTCCGTCGACCGGCTGGATACCGGTCAAAGTCCTATACATTACACAGCCCAACGAATAAATGTCCGAATGAGTATCCAATTGTTTGCCATGGCACTGTTCAGGGCTCATATAGTGCGGACTACCCAAAATCTCTCCGTTCAATGTGAGTTGGTTGTTCTCCGCCTCACCTTGCAAAATAACCTTGGCAATACCAAAATCTACGATCTTGACCAAGTCCGGCTGCCCTTCCGATTTCACCAGCATGATGTTGCTCGGCTTCAAATCCCTATGAATGATCGAATTTTGGTGTGCATGCGCAAGCCCGGCGCAAGCCTGTACGAAGATGCGCAAGCTGCGCTCAAAATCGAGATGTGTATGGGTCGCCAACAGGTCCTCTAGGCTGATGCCCTCCAGATAATCCATGACCAGGTATGCCGTGGGTGAAAGACCGAAATCGTGAACAGCGACCACGTTTGGATGGTTTAAGCGACTAGCGGACTCGGCCTCGCGCTGAAAACGCCTGAGCATTCCGATCTCGAGAACCAATTCCGGATGCAGCACCTTGATGGCAACGAGCCTCTTCATCAACTGGTGTTTTGCTTTGTACACCTTGCCCATGCCGCCTTCCCCAATCAGCCGCAGAATTTCATAGCGATCGGCAAAGATGGTCCCGACTAATGGATCGTTTTCACCCGCGGCGCCATGTGAACAAGCCGCGGTGGGGGTACGGGAGGACTGGTGGCAAGAGCTGCAAATATCGACGGATTCCGTCTCGGCGGTCGGCAAGTCTTTACTCATGATCAAGCAAGTCCTCCCATGTCGTGCGTAAATGCGCAAGCAATTTAACGAAAGTAAATCAGTTCACCACCGACTGACTTAAGGTGTTTCCGCGACTCTGTACATTACGCCAACCCCGAAGGCGTGAAGATCTCGCGCAACATTTTGTTCACCCACAGAAACACACGAGGGGCTGAACAACAACAACATGCCAATCATGCGATCTATTTATTACCATACCCCGTTTGCAAAGAATCCAAACTAAGTGTATGTCTAGAGTCGTATGCAGCCAGTTCGAAAAGAAGGCAGTTTATTCGTCTGAGCGCAGAGACGATGACCACGCAATTCGTAAATGCCGAATCCCGCCCCACGAAGTAAGCCGCACAGGCGAGACCACATTCTTTTCCGCCTGCGTGCCACTACCAACAGTGCTGGATAAAAGTGATAAAGCAACGGCGAAGTGCAGTATCGGGCGAGCTGAAATTAAAGACTCTTCAACACAGTGAGACCGCTGCCCATGAAGTGAACGGAAGGCGAGACACTGCGAATAAGAATCAATCTGAGATTTTACCGACCATTACATCAGCAAAATTATTCTGCCGGCAGCGCAATGCAGAATGTTGCCCCCTCGTTTCCGTTTGACTGCGCCCAAATTCTGCCAGAATGTCGGTCAATAATACGTTTGCATAATGCCAGTCCCAGTCCCGTTCCCGGAAATGAGGTTTTGGCATGCAACCGTTGGAAACGGTGGAAAAGTCTGTCGATGTACTTTGCATCGAAACCGACTCCGTTGTCTTTGACGGAAAAGATCCATTCGTTTCCCTCTCTTGAAGCGATAATCTCAATCTCTGGCCGAGTCTCGCAGAACTTCAGGCTGTTTCCAATCAGATTTTGGAAGACCGTAGATAGCAGGGTTTCGTTACCGCGCACCATAGGCAGTTCGGAAAACCTAACTTCAGCATGCTTCCGCTCTATTTCCGTTTTCAGGTTACGCAAAGCATCGTTGACACACGATTGGCTGTCGACCATATCGAAAGCAACCTCTTGTGACTCAACACGAGAAAGACTGAGTAAGGCTTGAATGAGCCTCCGCATTCTCTCGGCAGCATCTGCTGCTTGAGCCAGCAAATCGCCAGCCTCGGGGGAAAGTTCAACGCCATGCCTGTCCTGAATTAACGTCAAAAAACCTGTGATCGAGCGAAGTGGCTCTTGCAAATCGTGTGCTGCCAGATAGGCGAATTGAGTCAAATCATCATTTGACGTGGTCAGGCGGTCAATCTGCTCGTTCAGCCGGTCTTCCTTGTTCATGCTAAAGGTTCGAAACAAAGGTGCCATTTAATTCAGTGGCGCCATTAAGTTTCTTCAACGCGTGGACTGCTGAACAATCAGCCAGACCTTCGATATCGGAGCTAAGCCTGAAATGTTTCCCGGGATTAGGGTTGGGAATTTTTTTAGGAACTAAGCCGCCGTCACAGTCAGATGGAAACGCTTGAAGCGCCCTCACAATCGAATATTCCATGTTGCTAACAGGTTGTTTAACCAAAAAACCTCCGGTGCCACAAGCACTTTGAGCTCCGAAAGCAAAACTCAGAGCTGCTAATAGGAAGCACATAAGACCGGTGACCCGAGTCATATAGACCACCTCCATAGCGTTCAAAAGGGTCAAGCATATTTCAATTCTGGTTCGACAAATACCTCCGTCAAACTATTCGGCCGGAACCGGCTGAAAGCCGATTCAAGGAAATAGTCATCAGGATTATCGGTCTTTGAACCGAGGATCTCTGTGGGTGTCACTGAAGTGACTAATTTGGTTTGACTTGGCAGCCCCAATTATTCATGGGGCTGCCTTTATTCTTTATGCCGACCTGGCGAGTCGGATTAGTTATTCATTTGGAACTATCAATTTGTTAACCGTTTAAACTGCTACAAACCCCTCCTTATGGCAGAATTCGTGCTATCGAAACGAAGGAAATTGAAACCTTCCAATTGAAAAAATAGCAAAAAAAATTCCCACGGATAAGAGTCTTAGGATTTTCTTTGCAATTTCGCTATCGACGTTCTGGTCACCGTTTGCTGCCTTGTCATTTCAAATATGAGCCCACCGAGCAAAACCATTGAAGAAGAAATAACCGAGCCTTGCCCCATGAGGCGCAAAATGGTGCCGCTAATTGTGTCGCATCCAGAAGTTGCGGCGCGTTGGAACTATGCGAAGAACTGTGGCTGGGGTCCCGAAGATTTCAGCCGGGGTTCGACCATCAAAGTCTGGTAGAATTGCGACCGATCACGTCTTTCAGCAAGCGGTCAGCAAACGTGTGCGCGGAGCCTCGCTCTCGACCAACAGTTGCCCGTTTTGCAAGGATTACCGAGCCTCGAACCGGATGCACCGCTTACGCGATAAGCTTCGGAATGAGAAGATACGTACTCGGATGCCGAATCTGCCTCAGGCAGTTCACATGTCCCTCGGCAAACCGACTAGCCCGGCGCTGTCATCCCAGAGCTTGGCGCAGGCAGCATTGTCTAGAGCTAATATCGAAGGGTCTCGCGGTCGCAGGGACGTGCCGTGCATGACATAGTACTGGCCGCGAGCGCTCTGGTAATTGGGAGCAGTGACAAGCTCGGCAAGCAGGCGACCGGAATTGGCCGGCGTACTCACGCTGTCGCTTCTAGGAGTCATCAAAGGCATGATGTATTTGAAGATCGCTCCCACCAGCCCCGGATAGTTCCGGGCGAGACCCGTGCCTGGAGTGAAACCCGGGTCATACGCCATCACCGCAAGGTCGGGTCGAATCGAGCCAAGACGGCGCGCCAGTTCGCGCGCGGTCATGATGTTGCAGAGTTTTGACGTGCTGTAAGCACGGCGGCCGGCCGTCATCGGGCTCTCGTCAAGTTGTGGATCGTTTGATGGATGCGCGAGCCATGCAGCTTGAGCGTGCCGAGGTGCAGGTATACCCGTCTTCTTCTCGGGATCATGTGTGCCACTCGCGGTGAAAATAATGCGACCATTCTTTTCCAGCTTTAGTGCGAGCAGGCGTGCGAGCAGGTAATGGGCGAGATGGTTCACAGCAAATGTAAACTCAAATCCATCATCACTTCTCATAGCCGTCGTGCACTGGACCCCGGCATTCAGGACAAGCCTGTCAAAAGGCAATACTGATTGGAGCTCGTTTGTCAGGGCCCTCACGCTCGCAAGGCTTTCGAGCCGAACGGGAACCAACAGACCCTTACTCTTTATGGCATCAGGTGCCGTTTCCAGGCTTCGGGCAGCGACTACCAGTTCGACGTCACCACGGGAGATCAGCGTTTTAGCCGTTTCCAAACCGATACCACTTGTTGCACCGGTCATGAGAATACGCATGATAGACCTCTCTAGCGATTGCTTGTCCGAAAATTTACAAAAAGCATGGTCAGTTGTTCGGTCACGGTGTTGTGCAGAACCTTCGAAAACGAATGGGCGCAAGAGTTATTTCGCATCCGGCTTTACTCATTGGAAGCAGAGTTATCGACTTCGAAATTGGCTAGGAGTCATTCCGAAATGCTTGCTGAAGGTGCTGCCTAGGTGACTTGCATTATGGAATCCGCACACCTCGGCGATCTCATTCACTGTGTAATCGGTTTCCGTCAGGAGGCTTTTTGCCTTGTCGAGCCGAGCAGAAATGATGTATTGGCGAGGAGACAATCCAGTCCTAGCCTTGAACAGGCGCGAGAAGTGATAGGGACTAAATTTTGAGGAGGAAGCAATTTGTTGCCAGGTTATCCTGTCACTCAAACTGTTATGAATTCGCTGTATGGCGCCGTTAAGGCGGTTTTGAGTTTGTTGATTAAGTGACTTGGAGGGTTCAGTGCATTTTTGCGCATACTGAATTGCAAGGTGCATCCCTAAGACCAAAACCAACGAAGATATATGCTGATCTGAACGTCGCGCTTCTTCGACAAGACTATTCTTCAAGGCGAGGCAAAGTTGTGTCATAAAAGGGTCTCGTAAACTGTGATGGCATTGGATGCTGAGTTTTGCGATGCTTACGGGAGCGTTTGCGATGGCTAGCAAATATTCAAGGCTAAAGGCAACAACGATAAATTGACAAGGCTGCGACCATTTAACCCACATTCGCGTAGCCGG
>CAJCHQ010000852.1 GCA_903970295.1 Bryobacterales bacterium | reverse complement strand
AGTTCGAGACCGTATCCGTCGTCAGCGTCTCGACTGATGCGGTCACCGTACAAGAAGACGGTGAGCGTTCTGTCAAAGAGTTAGATCGCATCAGGTAAACGAAAATGGCAGGTTTTGCTGAGTCCATTGAAGCGAGCGCTGAATTTCTGAACAGCGTAACTCAGCATAAGCTGAGCGAATCAGAGGCTGAAAGTACGGCGTCCCAATTTCTGTCGAGCACCGAGAGTGCTCGAGGTTTTTTTGTGACGTTGCTGACTGGTAGCTCCCCTGTTGCTGATACAGTGCCAGACTGGTTAATTAAGGCGCTAGAGAAAAATAGCGATATCGTGGCAGAGATTCTTGTGAAAAATCTGGTTATGTCGACCGCAACCGAGCTGACCCACAAACGCAAAGGTGATGCGGAAGCTGCTCAGGGTTCGGCGCTAGTGGCGCGCCGAACCGGAAGACTGATCGAACGTTTTTCTGCCCAGGCAGTAAAAAACAATATCAAAGAGCTTTTCGAGGCTGCCGAGACCAAATTACAATCGAAACAACTTGATCAAAACAACCGCTACAACAGCTTTCTCACACGCTGGTCATATGACGAAGAGCAGCTGCAGTTGATGAAAGCAGCCCTTTTGTCGACCCGACTGGTCTGATCGAGCCACCTGGCTGCAACAGCGATTCCGCAACCCGCCCCATGAGAACCTGATTAGATAGCGGCTCAGGTGTGAGTTTGCGCAATTTAATTGTTTCGAGCAAATTCGCATTCGCTCGGCAGCAATTTTTTTGCTTCAAATCTGGTATAATTGTCATGATACCAGACACGAAAGGCGGCGCCAGAATGCCATCTCCGGAAATTCCAAAAGGTCATATGAGTCCTGCCGAGAGGGACATTCGTTCCAGGTTGGCTCAAATAAGTAGCGGTAGTGCGATCGTGCGAGGCACGTTGACGAAGCGCGAGAAGGTCTGTGGCAAACCAAACTGCAAGTGCGCGCGCGGTGAAAAGCACGTGGCGCTCTACTTAGTCGTCAGCAAGGATGGGAAGCTGCGTCAGCTCTTTGTGCCGGAATCGTACGAAGCCAGAGTTCGAAAATGGCTGGCTCAGTACAAAGAAGCAGAAGAGTTGCTCGAACAAATCTCCGACCTTTACTGGGAGAAGATACGGGATCGTGAGGAATAGCCATTTTTAGGAGGCTAATTGGCTACGTAGAAAAAGTACTTCAACTGTCGGACAATGTGTCTGGCATCGGCGATTCCCGCAAACAACCACAGATCGCAACTCCAGTAATAGTGAAGAGTGCTCTCTCCATGTTTCTAGCGCGGTTGGGCAGCTTAAATGCTCTGGCGCAACTGAAAGAGAACAGCCTGGCGTTGCGCGAGTTTATTGGAACAACATTACCGAGTGCCGATACAATCGGTCGTGTCGTGGCACTGATTGATTCAGAAACAATCCGACGTGCTAATTGCCAGATATATGCGCAGTTAAAGCGCAACAAAGCGTTGGAGCCTTTGGACCATGGATTGGTCCCGGTCAACTTTGATGGTCACGAAACCCACGCCACCTATCTGCGGCATTGCGATCACTGTCTGGAACGAACAATCAATAAAGGGACTGAGAGCGAGCGGGTTCAGAATTATCATCGTCATGTAACTGCGCAGTTGAGGTTTCGCGGCTTTTCTTTGCTGTTGGATGCTGAGCCTCAACTACCCGGCGAAGACGAGATCGCTTGCGCTATGCGCCTCTTCAATAGAATCATCGTCAGCTATCCCCGTGCCTTTGACGTAGTTGTAGCTGATGCTTTGTATGCCAGGTCTAACTTCGTCAACTTGGTCATCGAACACAAGAAAGATGTGATCGCCGTTCTCAAAGATGATCGTAGAGACCTATTGAAGGATGCGGATGGCTCATTCGCTGGCAAAGCGCCGACATATTCGTTTACCAAGAACGGTACACAAATTGAATGCTGGGATGAAAGCGGCTTTCAGTCATGGGGGCAAGTAAACGAAGCGGTCAGGGTTGTGCGGACGCGAGAGACTAAATCGCCGGTGCGTCGTCAGCTTGATGAACAGTTTGAGCAGCCGCCAACTTCATCTTGGACTTGGGTTACTACTCTATCTGCACGCCGCGCCTGTACGAAGGCAATCGTTGAACTAGGGCATGGACGCTGGGCTATCGAGAACAGCGGCTTCAACGAGGCGGTCAATCACTACTTCGCCGACCACGTCTACAAGCATGATCCGAAGGCCATGATCAACTTCTGGCTGCTCTGCATGATGGCATACAATATTTTTCACTGCTTCTACCAGAGAAACCTAAAACCAGCCCTGCAAGCACGTTTCACAATGCTGCACATGTCCCGCGAGCTGCAGTCCGAGCTCTACTGCAATCTTGCTCGCGCACTCCAGCCGCCTTAACTCACAGTTCGATTCGCTCGCTAAACATCCCAAAGATTCCTCCGGAAAGAGTATTAGCGGCGCCGGAGCGGCGAATACTCTTTCCGGAGGTGTTCCGCTCTAACTGCACCCACCCTTCAGCCACTCCAATAACGGTTTTTCAACCAACAGAGAAGCTGGATTGATGTCAGGGGTCGCCCAAACCACGGTCAGCGCTTACATTTGCCATAGGTTGCGGAATCGCTGCACCAGTCACGCACCAATTGCGGTGCGATCGTTTTACCGTTATCATATGAACGTGTCAAGACGATATGGTATAGCAGTCGTATATATTCAATGCTTCAAAGCCTAGCAATCAAAGACTTCGCACTAATTGAGCACCTGCGGGTCGAGTGGACCAAAGGGCTCAACGTCCTCACAGGCGAAACAGGTGCCGGTAAATCGATCTTGATGGATGCTCTTAACACCGTGCTTGGTGGCAAGGCTGGT
>CAJCHQ010000851.1 GCA_903970295.1 Bryobacterales bacterium | reverse complement strand
ATCAAGGGCAGATTTGCATGTTGCGAGTAAGCCAATTGATTGATCGGCAACGCGATAAAAAATTCGGAAGTGCCGATTGTCCACTGCATAAAGAGCCAGACCACAGGCACACAAACCAAGTATGGGAAAAACGGACGGCGGAAGTAGGGTACGAATCCGGCTCGAATCGGCAAACAATAAATCAAAAGTGAGAAGGCCATGAAGAGCAGAGCTTCATGCGTCGATTCCAAAAGCCATACTCCGGCCGCTGCCTGGATCCCGAAAATGTCGTCGACTCCCAGCCACCTTAGGGGATAAAGTCCGAGACAGCAGCTGAGACCGACCAGGTGATAGCCCAGTCCGAAAAGCAAGCCGATTAGACTGGCTTCCAGACGACCGTTGGCGGCCCGCAACAGCACCAATAGTGGTACCAGTCCCACCCAGGCCAAAAAAGCCAGATTGAATCCCGGCGATGACAGACCGAGCAAGCAGCCGAAGGCCAGAGCCATGGGCAGCTTCTCAGCTAGATTGAAGTTTTCCAGCCAGCCTCGTTCGGCATCTGAGCCGGCCGATTCGAGAACCAGTTCGCTACTTTGCATCAATGTGTTTTCCGCCACAGCAGACAATGTTACACTTTGTGGTGCCGACCTTGTAATACAACTTTCACCATTGAGGCTCGCATTTGCCAAAAGACCCGCAAGCGCTGAGGATTATCGGAATCGATCCGGGCACAGCCACAGTGGGTTACGGGGTTTTGGATACAGCCGGAGCCGATGGCAAGGAATCTTTAAGATATATCGCCTCGGGGATAATTTCGACATCCAAAGATTTTTCACCGGCAAAGCGCCTGCACATCATCCGCTGTGATCTAATCAGTTTGATCGAAGAATTTCGCCCCGACATCATGGCGATTGAATCATTATTCTTTTTCAAGAACGCCAAAACATTGGTGCCGGTGGCCCAGGCTCGAGGCGTTATTTTGGAAACGGCCGAAGCGATGGGCATCGAAGCGGTCGGCTACACGCCGATGCAAGTCAAGCTACATCTAACCGGCTACGGCAAAGCTGACAAAGAAATGGTGCAGACCATGGTTCAGAAATTACTCGAGTTGCCCACGATCATCAAGCCCGACGACGCGGCAGACGCAGTAGCTATCGCCATTTGCCATTTGCGCATGAGCTTAGCGAGCGCTGCCCGCGCAGTTTAAGCGCGTACCCAGGCCACACCTTCATGCCCGAATTTGAAAGTGGCAGGATGCAAAATCTCGGCAAGCATCTCCAATGATTCGACCACGCGGGGACCAGGTCGGTTGAAGTATTGATTGCCATCGCACACATATACGTTCTTTTTTTGTACGGCTTTCAATTTCGACCAACAAGAATTTTGCTCGAGCACATGCATTTCAAGTTGGGTTCGCTCGATGTCGAATCCGCAGGGACCGACGAGAATAAAATCGGGGTCGGCTTTTTCTAATTCGGCGAAACTCATCCAGGGCGAATGTTTGCCAGCTTCGCCGAATAAGTTTATACCGCCTGCCAATTCGACTAATTCAGGCATCCAGTTGCCGGCGGCCATCAAGGGCTCGATCCATTCGATCATCGCTACGGTTGGATGAGATAGGCTGGATGCCCGCACGGCAATAGCCTTGATGCGAGCTTTCAGCGCCTCAACCAGTGCCTGGGCACGAGAGCTTATGCCGAGAGATTGGCCAACCAGACTGATGTCGTGCCAGATATCGGCGAGTGCATTCGGTTCGAGCGACACTATCTGCGGGCGTGAAGAAATCAAGTGACAAGCCGCCTCCTCCACGTCCTTCAGGCTGACCGCGCAGACCTCGCATTGCGCCTGGGTGATGATATGTGTCGGCTGCAATTGATCAAGCATTTGCGCGTCGACTCGATAAACGCTCAATGATTCCTGCAAAATCGCCTTCACTCTCTGGTCGATTTCGTAGCTTGTGCCATCGGGATTGAATTTTGGTCCGGTGCAAACCGGCAGCCGCTTGATTGAGGCAGGGAAATCACATTCGTGCGAGCGCCCCACGATCTGGTCCTCCAGGCCAAGCCGGCAGACGATTTCAGTTGAGCTGGCAATGAGAGAAACTATCCTTGGCATATATCCCTGGCGGCGAAGAAACGGCAAACAATTTTTGTATTGTAGACTTAAGCTGCACCCACAGGAGGAGACATTGTGGCTAAAAAAGTAGATGAGGATGCCCCCAAGTCGTTGATTATCGAATTCAAGACGGCGGCTGGAGAGGTTTGGGGCGTATTGACGGCCGAGCACAGAGAATTCAAAACTGGTTCAACCGGGTATTACGCAAACGGCAAAGTGAAGAATCCTAAAAACGGCTCCGCCTATCAAGTCGGCACCAACATCATCCTGATCGGCAGCAAAGAATAACTAAGAAATGCCCTGAGCAACGTTTTTGCTCAGGGTAAAACAACCAGGTCTCTGGTAATCGATTGGATGTCTGGGCAACCGGACAGGGCCATGGCTAGATCCAATTCGAAACTCAAAGTGTTGAGGACCGAGAGTGCGCCCTGCCAGCCGTTTGACGCCAGTCCCCAGATGACGGGGCGACCGACGAGCACAGCTTTAGCGCCCAGAGCCAGCGCTTTCATCACATCGGTGCCACGGCGAATGCCACCATCCACCAGCACGGTCGTCTCGGCACCTACAGCCTGCACCACTTCGGGCAGGGCTTGAATGGTGGCAATGGCGGTATCAAGTTGCCTGCCACCATGATTGGAGACGACAATACCGGCCGCACCACATCTGATGGCTTGACGAGCATCATCGCCGCGCAGAATGCCTTTCACCAGAATCGGCAATTTGGTCAGACTAGCTAACCATTCCAGATCTTTCCAGGTCAAAGCCGGATCGTATAAAGAAGCAATGTACGCGGCCAGGCTCGAATCGTCGACCTCGGCCGGCAGTTGTTCGAGAAGGGTGCCTGCCAGATTGGCCAAAAGTAGATCTCCAGGCAAATGAAAGCGATTACGCACATCATTTTCGCGACGGCCAAGCAGAGGCGAGTCGACCGTCAGAACCAGACAATGGCAGCCGGCAGCTTCCGCCCTTTCAACAAGACTGCGGGTGATGCCTTTATCCTTGTATACATAAAGTTGGAACCAGATATCAGCTGCGCTGGCTGCGACCACATCTTCGATCGAAAAGTTGGCTAAAGTACTTAAAACCATGGTCGTGCCGGCAGCTTCGCAGGCCCTTGCAGTAGCCAATTCACCGTCTTTGTCGGCCATTCCTTGAAAAGCCATAGGTGCAACCAGGATGGGCATCGACAGCGGGCGCCCGAAAAGTTCGATCGACTTTTCGCGGGCGCTGACATCGACCAGCATGCGCGGACGCAAGGCGATGCGATTGTAAGCCTCGCGATTTTCCCTGACAGTGATGCCGTCCCAGGAAGCCCCGGCGAAATAATCATAAGCCGGTCTAGACAATTTAGCGCGGGCGGCTAATTCGTATTCGAGCAAATTGAGCGGTTCGTGTTCGCCGGATTCAGTAACTAATGGGTCCATATTGCCTCGAAGCATACCAGGCACCATTCTAATACTTGAGGTTCAGAGAAATCGCTTAGCAATTCCCCAAAAGAAGAATCGACACCTCTGGGAAAGTGCCGATTCTACAGAGCATTGGCGGGGAAACTCTGATGTTTCAGACTTTAAGTTTGTTTCGTGGCAGAGTTATGGCTAACGATAACGAAAATTGATGGGGACGATTTGTCGAGATAAAGGCGACGATTTGAGAAACTGTCCTTGCACCCGCGCTTGACAACAATCATAATACTCGCTAAAACAGGCATTTAATGAGGCCCCCTTGACTAAAACGAGCCTCCATTGGGCGCTAATTTTATGGATAAGCCTATGTGGCGGAGTGTTGCCGGCCACGGCAAATGGCCACACCGAACTCGACACGCCGATCCTCACTGATCGCTTGGATCAAGCTTTTTTCCTGCCGCAAAACCAGCAAAAGTTCGATTCTACCGAATGGAAGCGATCGCCGACCCACCGGTTTGCAATGCTTGTCGAATTGTACCGAATGAAACTGGTTGGCAAAACCGAAAAAGAAATTGATCAGTGGCTAGGACCCGCAGAACGAACCACAAAGGACGATTCTCGAAATTTTGACAAAGACGAAATTTTTGATTTGGGTTCGACGAAGGACTCTCAACTTGGATTGGACGTAACATTTCACAACGGCCATGTAACTGACTTAAGTATCAAGCAGTATTGCCAGCCTGGGGTTGAATCTGTCATTGCCAGCAATTGGCAAACCACGAATCGGCAAACTAATAAAATAGCAGAATATCTAAACCAATATTATTTCCTCGTCGGCGCCCCGGTGGAAAGCCTTGGTGCGCTCAACGAACTACCTGCCATGCGCGAATATTCCTGGCTAAATGCGTGGCCTTTTCCTGCACTCACGACCATGACCGGATGCCGCAGACCACCTGTCAATCCAAGCTGTGGTCAATGCTTGAATCAGTTCGAGATCGAGTACGCTGTTCAAAACAATAAAATCGAGCGATTTCGACTCATTCGCCTGAGCGCGGTCAGACTTGGACTATCATCTTTCAGCGAGTGGCAAAGCCGAAACCTTCGCCCAGACTCTCGCTGCTTCACGACAGCTAATGCTTATCAGAACGTATCGGGATTGGAGACACTCTTCATAACGCCAAAAATGGAGTTTGAACCATCAGCCTGGAAAAAATGGTGCGGGTCGCGCAAAGAGATGTTGTGCGATCTGGTTTGCTCCAGGCGCCTGGTCGGCATGAACCGCGCAAGAGTCTATGAGCTTCTCGGAAAACCCGAAAGAACGCAAAGTCTTTCGGCGGCCCGTGACGAAAAAATGCTGCAACAAGAGAAGTCAGATCAGCGCGTCGAAATGACTGATGACTGCGATTGGTACGCAGTCTCGTATTTTTTCTGCGGAAACGCACCGACAACGTACTTTGAACTCGCCTACCAGGGAGGTTTTGTTAAAGGTTATCGAGTTACGACCCGTGATCCGTTTTTTGGAATGCCTTAGGCTCTCTTTAAACTGCTCGAAAGCTGAAGGTGATAGCGACAGTGAAAGGCGCGCATCGCCTGCACATTGATATGGTGACGACATGGTATTGTATAAATTACTAGGTAATACTTAGCGCTCATCATATTTAAGCTATGGGCACAGTCACTGCAAAGCTGAACAATGACGATGACCAGAAGCTTCTGGACATTTGTCGGGCATTACACATCGACAAAAGTGATGCCTTACGAATGTCCGTTCGTCAAGCGTGGCTGGCTCTTCAGCTCAATTATACCTTCGTGGAGCGCGCCGGCGGACACCCGAAGTTTCTTCTCAACTTCGGCGATCAAGATGCCTCAAAACGCCCAGCCCGAAAAGAAAAAATAGCTTCGTACCTAGAAGACAAAGTTCGCAAGCGAAAGGCATCTTCAAATAAATTGCCACCCAACGAATATCCGACTAAATGACCGAAGTGGCGCATTAACTAACATTTGGGGGGCAATTTCACTGGTTCTCATCGATTCAGGCCCAATCGTGGCCTACTTTGATAAAAGCGACGAATGGCACCAGCGAATGCG
Organism: Bryobacterales bacterium; assembly: GCA_903970295.1. Next base: position 1,003 of record CAJCHQ010000851.1, on the reverse strand, counting down.
TCGGTTCATGGAGTCATTTACGGACCAACTTGTAACTACTGTCGCGGTTATCACGGAGGTATGTGGCTACTCAGCTCAGATTTTCGTGTCCAAAACGAGTTTGCCTGACAAATAAGCAAAGAATCATACCGGATGGAACAGCTGAATGCATCAGATTTTGTCAGAATCGCTGAACTCAATCAGAAATACAAGAACTTGTCTCCGGATTTCGCCGACTTGTCTCTCCTCGCTGTTTCCTAACGTCTCGAAACAGAGAAGATCCTGAGCATCGATAAGGAATTCGATATTTATCGAAGATTTCGCAATCAGCGATTCGTGAGAATAATTCCGACTTAGTACTTTAGGGCGAACCACTGCCACTGACGAACTCCAGCCCATGCGCATAATGCACATTCACAGGCACGCCTTTGCGACAAAGCTGGCAATCAGCTGCCGGCCAGGCGGGAATCTTATACTCCAACAAATAGCGAAAATCACTGACGCCGATTTTTGACTCGCCGGAAGCATTGCCCCGCGTGCATATTGCTGCAGCCCCAATCACATTGCCCCCGGCGCGCTTGACCGCTTCCACAGTCTGCTTGATTGAATGACCCGTGTTAACGATGTCGTCCACAACTAGAACTCGTTTACCGGCCACTAACCGATCGTAATTGCGACGCAGAATAAAACGGCCGGGTGTGAGATGATCGTGTATAGCACCAGATTCGGTATCATGCTCGGCAAAAGTCGACAGCACTCCTAGATGATTCGCTAACCATTGCGATAAGACTAACCCACCAGTCGCCGGCCCGCAAACAATCTCGGCTTGCAAGTCGCCGACCACCCCCGCGAGCAGTCTGGCTAGTTCGGAGATCCGTTCTGTGTGCGGGTAAATGGTGTCTTTGTCAATCCAACCGCTGCCATGATCGCCGGAAATATAGACAAAGTGATCGTCTTCGATGATCGCTTTCGATTGGCGCAAGATTTCACCAGCCTGTTGGCTCAGTTGGTCAGAGGCGGTTTG
>CAJCHQ010000850.1 GCA_903970295.1 Bryobacterales bacterium | reverse complement strand
ACTACTGGTGCTGCTCCAGCTACCACAACCGGTACTACCACTGGTGCCACAACCACGACTACCGGCTCATCCAGCACCCCAGCTAAGTCTGACACTGCTCCAGCTAAGTCTGATGCCGCTCCAGCTAAGTCTAACGCTGCTCCAGCTAAGTCTGCCTCAAAATAGGGTTAGCTACAAAGCAAACAGAAGCAGACCGGTTGGTGCATAAAACCATCCAAAGAAGCACTTTCTTAACTCATCAGGAACATCTCCCAGGGGTTCTCGTCGACTGGTCCGTCGCCGCTATTCCGGCAATCCATAGTTGAACCATTGAGGAAACCCTGATGTCCGAGCAACTTTCTAAAACTTGTCCAGGTTGTGGGCAGGTCGATTTAACCGATTTCTCCTCGTGCCGCTATTGTGGCCACAAGTACAACGGCGCGAGCGAAACCGAGACAGCCTGGATGACGAAAATGTCGGCACCAAAAAATTGGATCCCATGGATATTTGGAATAGTGATTATCAGTGGTTCTGCTTTTGCCATCTGTAATTCACGAGTCGAGCGCGCCGATGTGCTCAAGCCCCTAAGTCAATCTATTGCTGCAACCGGTCGCGCACGCGCAATGATTTTCATGACCGACTGGGCTGCTCCGGGTGAGGTCTACGCGACTACCGTCAATGCAGAAGCCGAAAAATTCGGCAGCAACATCGACTTTTATAGATTGAGTATGAATGACCCGACGAATAAGGAACTGATGGAAAAATTGGGCGTCCAATACAGCCCGACGACGGCCATATTTGCTGGAGATGGTCATGAAAGCAAAACAATTTCAGGCGTCCTGACTCAAAAAGACCTGGACCGCTATTTGGAAAATGCTGTCAAGCAAACGGAAGCTGCAGGTATTAAAGTCGCTCCTTCGCCGAACAACACTCAGTCGTCGCAGGCAGCTCCGGTACCCCCACAGATCAAATGATCACTGCGATCGCTTTAACGCCAGCTGGTTGCACTCTGACTTCGACGGCGTGCTCCTGACGATCGTCGATCAGACTGAGAGTGGCATCTACTTGTTCTTTGCCGTCAACAGTGACACTGGTCGACCCAGCTCCTGCATCCAATTGGGATATCGTGATGTGATAGACGGTTTCATGAAAGCGGTAGTGCACTTTGAATGACTGCCAATCGGGGCGAAAGCATGGCGCGAAGTGCAGGCGGTCAACATCGAGTCTCAATCCCAAAAGTGATTCAATGATCAATCGATACATCCAACCTGCTGAGCCCGAATACCATGTCCAGCCACCACGGCCGGTGTGAGGGGAAACAGCATAGACATCGGCGGCGACAACATACGGTTCGACTTTGTACTTAGAAACTTGCGCCGGCGTGCGAGCGTGATTGACCGGGTTGATCAAAGAAAAGAGCTCCCAGGCCCGCTTGCTGTCACCGCTGGCGGCGAAAGCCATAACCGCCCAGATTGCGCCGTGCGTGTATTGTCCGCCGTTCTCTCTGACGCCTGGCACATAGCCGATGATGTAGCCCGGGTTCATAGTCGATTTGTCGAAAGGCGGGTCAAGCAGTTGAATCAACGCGTCTTCTCTGCGCACTAATCGTCTGTTCAGAGATTCGAGAGCTGTATGGGATCGCTCCGGATCACCCCCGCCGGATAAAACCGACCAGCTCTGAGCGATCGAATCGATCTGGCATTCATCATTGGTAGATGAACCCAGAGGCGTTCCGTCATCGAAATAAGCGCGCCGATACCACTCTCCGTCCCAGGCGATTTTCTCCACGTTCTTGCGCACGCGCTCGGCTTCAGTTCGGCAACGCAAGGCGAATGTGGTATCGCTACGCAAGCTGGCAACTTCTGCAAAGCGAATCAACACGTCATAGAGGAACCAGGCCAACCAGACGCTTTCGCCTTTGCCTCCCTCCCCGACTAAGTTCATGCCGTCGTTCCAATCGCCTGAACCCATCAGGGGCAGTCCGTGCACTCCGAATCGCAAGCCTCTCGTGATCGCACGCAGACAATGTTCGTACAACGTGGCCGCTTCATCAGAACGATTGGGCAAGTCATAGTAAGAATCTTCGTCGGCGTTCAGGGCGCGCCCTTCCAGGAAATTGATCGATTCGTCCAGAACGCCTGTATCTCCAGTGGTGAGAACGTAGCGGCAGGTAGCGAGAGGCAACCATAAATAATCGTCCGAGCAATGTGTGCGCACACCGCGACCGCTGGGCGGGTGCCACCAGTGTTGAACGTCGCCCTCTCTGAACTGGCGCCCGGCACAAAGCAGCAGCTGATCGCGCAATAACTTTGGCTCGGCGTGCACGACTGCCATCACGTCTTGCAACTGATCGCGGAAGCCGAAGGCACCACCCGATTGATAGTACCCGCTTCGAGCCCAAATCCGGCAGGCGATCGTCTGGTACAAAAGCCAGCCATTGGCCAGCATATTTAGTGATTGGTCGGGCGTGTCGACATTGACCGTGCCCAGAGTATGCTTCCAGTGCTGGAATACGACTTCCAGTGCATCACGCTGGGCGGATGATCCACGGAAGCGATTAACGAGCTGGCGCGCATCAGCCGCGTCTCGTCCAGAGCCAAGTCTAAAGATGATCTCACGCTCTTGTCCGTCGGCCAGATCGAAAGGCACCTGGATTGCGGCACAGGGGTCGAGCCCTGCTCCTACTCTGCCGGAAAGTCCCAATCTCTCCATGGCCGAAGGCTTGCTCAAAGAGCCATTGCGCCCGATAAATTCGGTGCGGTCACCACTGACGGTGCGTGAGTTGTCATCAACGTCGAAAAATGAAACGCGATCGCCAAACTCGCTGCTGTAGGAGTTGCGGGCAAACACTGCGCCGCTGGTCAGATCGACTTCGGTGACCACATGCATTGCCGATTTGGGTTTCAGATCCCCCAAAACCCATTCGACATAGCCAGTTGCAGAGAGCTTGCGCGATCTCCCCGATTGGTTTTTTACTTTCAGCAAGGCGAATTTGATCGGCGCATCGAGGGCTACGTAAACCCATAATTCTGAGCTAATACCACTCTCGGTATGCTCGAAAACGCTGTAGCCAAAGCCGTGACGGCTGAGATAAGGAGTCTTCCCGCGCGTCGGCAAAGGCGAGGGCGACCAGTAATAGCCCGATTCCTCATCGCGAATGTAGAACGCTTCTCCGCTATCGTCTGAGACAGGGTCATTGGCCCACGGTGTCAGACGGAATTCGTGCGCATTGCCGCTCCAGGTATAGGCACGACCGCTCTCCGAGATCACCGTGCCAAAGTCTGGGTTAGCTAGAACGTTCGACCAAGGAGCGGGAGTGACGGCATCATCGGTGAGGGCGATTACATATTCCCTGCCATCTGGCGTGAAGCCTCCCAATCCGTTGAAAAACAAAAGCTCGCGGTCGGGAATCTGGGCTGGACCCACAACAGCAGAATCAGCGCGCCGGTCACGCACTGGTACCAGCCGGGGCACCCGAAATGCGCGGCGAGAGCGCCTGGCAATTTGCTCCTCCAATGGTCCGCGGCTGTCGGTGATGATCGCCCGGGCCACGGATTGAATCAAGATGCGATCTTCAACCGAAATTTGCTCCGCCGGTCGCACAAATATTCCACCGGGACGATCGATGAAGTTCTCTTCCACCCCTGCCGCAACCAAGGCCAAGATTTGTTCTTGTAATTGCTGCCTGTAGCCAACGCGATCTTCGTTCCAGATCACCAGATCAACTGCCAGACCCTTCAGGCGCCAGTAGGCATGAGCCTGAACAAGCTGACGGACTAGATCTATGTTGGCCGGATCCTGAATCTGCAAAAGTACGATCGGCAGATCACCGGAGATCGCATGACTCCACAATCCTGATTGACCACGTCGATTCTTGATCAATATGCTGACATCGGCTCGTAACGAAGAATTGGCAT
>CAJCHQ010000849.1 GCA_903970295.1 Bryobacterales bacterium | reverse complement strand
GCCTTTATTCCAAATTGCCGGATCATATTCGACAGCGTCATATCCGATCGTAATTATCAGGTCGGCGGCTTCCAGAATCTTGTCGGCCGGCTGATTGGCAAGCAGCCCGACGCGACCACCAAAGTTGCGAAATAACTGATTCGGCATCGCTCCCGCAGCCTGAAATGTGCCAACGGCAGGAAAATTTCCCGCCTTGATCAATTCGCTCACGGCAGATTGATTGTCAGGACGGCTGGCGAGCAAACCCATGAACAAAACCGGCTTCGTTGCTTGATTGATTAAGCGCGCGGCTTCTTCAATCGCCGCTTGATCGGCCGGGCCGGCGACAACCTGAGCCGACCGTGAAAAGACTTCGCATTCGGCAGGTGCACTCATTATATCTTTGGGCAGACTGACGAAGGAAGCGCCTGGTCTGTCGCTTTCGGCGCCCCGAAAAGCATTAGCCAGAACTTCAGAAGTGCTCTGCGCAGAATCGACTTCGGCACTGTATTTTGTCACCGGCTTGCACAGACTAATTGAATCCATGGTTTGATGCACTTGCTTTAGTCGCTCTGATACAGCCACGGCACCGCCCAGTGCCACCATCGGATCACCCTCAGTGGTGGCGGTGGCTAAACCTGTAACAAGATTCGACACGCCCGGACCGGATGTGACAAGGGCAACTCCGGCTTTGCCTGTCATTCGGCCAATGCCACCAGCAATGAAGGCAGCGTTTTGTTCGTGCCGGCACACAATTGTACGGATGACAGAATCGACTAGCCTGTCGAAGACCTTATCGATCTTTGCTCCAGGAATACCGAAGACCCATTTTACGTTCCGAGCTTCGAGCGTTTTGACAACAATGTCTGCGCCGGTCTGTGGCTTTCCGCCCTGATCATCTGTCGACATCAAACGCCTCACTGATTGGTGGGGCAAAAGTCTGCCGCCCGCAATTTCGAACGAGGCCATCATAGCCGATCGAAATTCAACTATGGTCTTCGTTTATAGGGCAACGGTGGAATCATGTAAGCCAACCAAGCCGAAAACAAACCAACGGCGAGCAAAGCACCACTGGACCAGATCGCCAGCTTGAGCGGGTCGGCCACACTGGCACCCCTTTCGAGACAGGAATTTTCCGGATTCTTAGGATCGTAGTAGACCTGAGTATCAGTGCCAGGCGGATGTTCTTTGACTATTTTTTCCAACTGTTCATTCTTGGGAATTGGTCCCCACACCCAATAGTCAGAACCGACGTAAGGTCGGTTTCCGACGCGGTATTCGTAGGCGAGATCGAGAATACCACCGCGATTGCGTAAGGGTTTGCCATCAAATCCTTGACCATAAAGAACGCTGCATTCGATTACTTTTCCAGAGGTATTTGGCCAGTGAGCCGTCTCAGCTGCCTTATCTACACCGTTCTTTTGCACGACAAAACAAGCAATCGCTCCAAGCAAAAACATAAAAGCAATAAAAGCGCAATTGACCTGTCGGGTATATGGATTCACGGCTTGTTACACGGAGTTGTACTGACGACTATAGGGCGATTCTAGTCCTGTTGCCAAGCGAGCGTAGCTTCCTTAATCATCCTTTAATTCCCTTCAGATTTATTCACCCGAGCCATTCTCACCCACGAAGAAAGTCACATCTTCGTGGAACGATAGATTGTCGAGTGCTTTTCGCTGGAATGCTGAACGGATACTTCGTCTTGTCGAAGCCAGTTTGCAGATGAATGGACCGAATGTATGGCTTGTTCTTTTGCACAACTCCATTTTAATCGATGCAGAGAAACTGGGGGGTTCGATAGTTCCAGAGAATCTTGTCAGCGGAAATTCCCGAACGAGACTCACGCGAATTTCTCAGGCAGAATCTCTCAAGCGGAATTCGCCCGTGGGAATTTGCGAGCCTTTTGCTTTCGAACGCGCGCTTGCGATTGAGTAAGTACCGGGTTGAGCGGTGACATCAGTTTCTGGATTCAGCATGAAATCGAAATTTTTCCAATTGGAATGTTCGGCAGCACTACGTATATGTTCTTTCCACGCCGCTCTCTTCTGCTCGCGGATGGCCGCAAACTCATCCTGTTTGTCGCGTAAGAGTGCAGCACGCAAATTATTGTCATGATAGTTGAAGTCAGCCATAGGACCCTCCAGGCGCATTCGCTTTGATGCAGTTCAGAAATACTAATAGAATCAAGGGGGCAAGTAATCCAGCGAAAGAGGTATACCTCATTCGCTCAACTCTCTGGTAAAGCAGCTTCAGACTTAAACCTGGCTCCAGGTTTCGACCGAACTAGGTCGAGGCCGGTCGACCGATAGTTTCCAGCGGTATGGTCAATTTCTTTTTGACTCGACCCTGGCGTTTAATAGCACCGCGAAAAGAACGGTATAGGTATACCGAGACGGAGGGATTTTTTTTAATCGCGTATGTCGTACAGTTATTGCGCTACGACAATTGAGGTTCAAAACTATGCCGCTTAGAGCGTTTGCAACAACTAGAGAAACAGAGATGAATTCGAAGCCGACCGTGAGTGAGCCAGAATCCATCACGAACGCAGAGCAGGAGCTGACCGAAGCCTACGAAGCTCTCGCTGAAGCTGCCACCACGCATGATACCACTATAGAAATGCTGGAAGCTCTCGCCCATTCCGAATCAGAGTACGTGCGCAGCAAAGTGGCTGAAAACGAGAAGACACCAAGTCTGGTGCTCGATACTTTCTTGCATGATTCAGTTTTAGTGAGGGTGTCTCTGGCTAGGAATCCGAAGGTGATCGAGCGCGTTTGGTCATTGGTCAGCGACGAGAGCACAATTGTCAGATTGCATCTCGCGGCTAATCCTTATCTGCCAGACCACGTTTATCAAGTTCTAACCAAAGATACCGACAGCAACGTCGCCTGGCGCGCCCGGCGGACGCTCAGAGCAGTACGTCGCAGCGACAACCCAGTCGTCAATCTTTTCAGATTATTCAGCAAAGCCTCGTGATCACATCGGGCAGCGGTCAAGGCGCTTGAGCACAGCAGCTTGTTTAAATTTTCAAGGAACAAAGACAGTTAGTGTTTCGACAGTGATAAGATGAATAAGCAACAGATTCAACTACCCAACGGAAAAATCGTTACCTCCAGCAGCAAAGTCGAAGTGATAGAAGAAGTTCTGTGGATGTATTCTGAGGGACCTCAAGCGCTCCCGCAAGAGGACTTAGATGAGCTCCTGAGTTGGTTCATGGAACATGCGAGCACGAACTCTAAACCGATTCATCCACTCTCATCAATGGATTAAGGTCTTAGTTCAAGCGCCGGCTCTTAAGTTCGCACAGTGTCACCACATGCGGTGCACAGCGAAATCTCGACTTAACCTTCATATTCTCGTATCGTAGCCTGCTCTCTATCACCGTTAGTAAGTATTGATACTTTAGACGTTATACCGTGGTGCGCCAACAGCCATGACAACACCCGGGGCATTTTGTACTTAGGTTGTTGTTGAGTTCCTGAAGCTACCAACAATCTCGAATCTCGGCGCCTGCCAGTACGAATTAGGCAACACTGTCAGTGCAGCCGCCAACTACAACCGAGCGGCTAGGCAGGGCGATCAAGCGGCCAAACAACACAACAGTCGCAGAGATATCAACGGCAACATCCGCCCGAGAGACTGAAGATCGGCTCAAGTCGAAACAAGCGATCTAAACGCTTCCGCAAACTGCATCGCCTGCAGAAACGTGAGCATCAGTGGTGCAACAAAAACAAGTAGCGCCGCCTGCCACAAGGTAAGCTGAAAACTTTTTGTCAAAGCTAGAATCTGCAGGATAAAAACCCAGAGGCCCGGAATCAAAGCGATAACGCTAAAAGAGCTGCCGAAAACATGTTGATAGCACGACAGTGGTGCCATGAGCAGCCATGGTGTAAAACTCCAACCAAGTGATACGAATGCGCAGCGCAGATTCTGAGTGTTGCGTTGGAAGCAAATCGCAAGAATAGCGATTACTGCAGAAAGCGAAAGCCATAAGCAAAATCCAGCGATCACAGAGACGATAGCGCCCCAGCATGCAGCCGGGATACCTTTGTCCAGAGCGTTCCTCATTCCATCGAGAACAAACACGAGCAAAACAAGCAGTGCGGCGCTTTTGCTGCCAGTCAGGCGAACAGCATTCTCCTCATAGATTTGCTCGAATGTTAGCATTGGCGAAAGCAACATTCCTGCCAATCGCTGCGGCCAGCTTTGCGGACTCTCCAGCGAAGATTCAATTATTTCTGATGTCGTCATTCCATCATCCATAGCGGCACTTTGTTGTATTCAGAATCGAGTGAAGCCGGGATCACTCCTTTGAGTAATGAGCGCGTATTGCCACCAGTCGAGGGAAGCTCGGACATCGACGATAAGAGGTTCGACAAAACTTCGCTGGAAGAAATGCCATCATCGACATCGAGATCTTGGCTCAATTTCAATTTGTCTCGCAACGTTTTTTGAGTCCAGGCTAAGGCTTGATCGTAACCACCTAATTCATCAATGAGCTTGTTCTGCAAAGCTTGCTTGCCGGAGTAAATGCGTCCATCGGCGAGACCTTTGACCACCTGCTTGTCCATCTTCCGACCTTTGGCGACGGCGGTGACGAATTGATCGTAAGCGTCCATAATCAAGCCCTGGAGCAGAGCATGCTCTTCGGCAGACATTGGGCGATCGGACGAACCTATATCTTTGAAAACTCCGGATTTGATCACTAGCGGTTGCAAGCCAAGCTTTTTCTCGGTTTCCTGCCAATTGAGAAAATGCATAATCACACCGATCGAACCGGTCAACGTTCCAGGATCTGCAAACACGCGATCGGCGGCGGCCGAGACATAATAGCCACCAGAAGCAGCGACATCGCCCATCGACACAACAACCGGTTTGCCCTTTGACCGCAATTCCTCGACGGCGGCGAACAATTCTTGACTCATACCAATCGTCCCGCCCGGCGAATTGATGCGCAGCACAACGGCTTTGACATGGTCGTCGTGGAGAGCCTTTGTCAACTTGCGTTTGACCGAATTGGTGGAGTGTCCAACACTGAAAATAGACGCAGAATCACTGTCATCCTGAATCATGCCGTAAAGCTTGACCACCTGAATGCGATCCTTTCCGAGCATTGGTGAAAAAATGCTGCTTTCACTCGATGACTTCTTTTCCACCTCGCCCGAAGATTTTCTCATCAATCCCACAGGAACGGCCAATACACAGGCTGCGACGAGGCACCAACCCAGTATGGACGACTGATTTTGCAACGACACGATGCGACCTCCTGCCCAGCGGACCATCCTTTCATATGCCCTCTCTCACTAGAGTTCACACGCGAAATATTATCAGGCGGATCCAGCTTTAAGCAGATCCGACCGCAATCGGCCGTCGCTCGTGCGCCGATTGGTAGAGACATTCCATCAAGCGCTGGTCTTGAAGTCCTTCCTCACCCGGAGTATTCGGTCTCTTATCGTTGGAAATACAATCGGCAAAATGATCGATTTCTAGAGCAAACTGATTCTTTTCAGCGATTTGAGCCAACTCCATAATTTCAGCCGTGCCTTTCGCTTCACTACACGAAGGTTTCAGTCCTGCATAAGAAAATGCCGGGTCCAGTCCAAACCAGGCTCGTTCAGCCAAAACGCGGTACTGCCTGCATTCGTGAGCACCGTAGGTGGAATCACAGAGAGCAATGACACCACTGGGAAATTTCAGTTGAAAAGCTATACTTTCCTCAACCTCACTGAATCGAGGATCATTCGCAGTACTGTGAGTGCTGGCGTAAACTTCTATTGGTTCTTCGCTCAATAAAAATCTGGTTGTGTTCAAGCAATAAATTCCAATATCGGGCAAACAACCTCCACCAGAGAGCTTTTTCTTCAATCTCCACTGATCAGGATCACCGATGTTCTGCGCATTAGTCGCCTGAATTATTCTCACATCACCAAATTTTCGGTCACGGATCAGCCCTTGGACAGCGCGATTGTTTGGTTCGTATTGAATTCGATAGGCGATCATCAATTTGCGGCCAGCTTCAGCGCACGCAGCAATCATTAATTTGCAATCCTGAACTGATGTTGCCATCGGTTTCTCGCACAAAACGTGTTTGCCGATTTTCGCTGCCCGCACAGTAAATTCTCGATGCATAGAGTTTGGCAGGACGATATAAACGGCTGCGATAGTCGGGTCAGCGGAGATCTGTTCAAAATCATTGTATGAATAGACATGCTCGTCTTTGAGACCATATTCTTTTGCTAGCTGCAAACCTTTGTCTCTGCGACCAGTCACCAGAGCCGCGATACGTGCTTTCTTAGACTGGGCGAAGGCAGGCAGGATTTGCCCGATCGAGAGAGTGCCAAGCCCGACCACTGCGATACCGACACGTTTGTCCGGCGGCAGAGCCTCCACATAAGGCGGATCCTTTTTCTCGGTCTCGGCATTTAATTTGTCTAGACCAAATATCTCGGCAGCCGTCTTTCCTTGCGCCGATGCAATTTGATTGCCTGAAGCAGCTAGCAATAGCGCTTGCGCCGATTGAGCAAAGAAGCGACGCCTATGCAGTTTGTCGGACACCATATCTACCTCTTATGTGAATGTATTTGGACTGAGTTGGCGGGCCAATGTTCCAAGAGCCTGAAAGGCACTGCTGCCATGGCCAGGCCACAAGTACTTATTTCGCCTGCAACCAAATTTCGGAAAGATCAGTCGATGGCTGCCTAGATCAGAATCTCCCCTCTGGCAGGCGACTATGAAAGCAGTAATTTTTGACATCGATGGCACGCTGGTTGACTCGGTAGACTTGCATGCGAAAGCATGGCAAGAGGCTTTCGAAAATTTTGGCAAGCACCTCGAATTTCAAGCGGTCCGCGACCAAATCGGAAAAGGCGGCGATGAACTCCTGCCTACATTTCTCAGCGATGAAGAGATTGAGCAATTTGGCGACGACTTGAAAACTTTTCGAGGTGACTTATTCAAGAGCAAATACATGGATAAAGTGAAGCCGTTACCAGGGGTGCGGGACTTGATGAAATGCTTGAAAGAACACGGAAAACGCATCGCGGTGGGCAGTTCAGCGAAGAAAGACGAAGTGAGCTTCTATCTTAAACTTGCAAAGATCGACGACCTCGTAGAAATTCAAACTTGCGCAGATGACGTCTCTCGCTCCAAACCACACCCGGATGTCTTCGAGGCGGCATTGGAGAAACTAAAATTGCAGGCTGAGGATGTAATAGTTGTTGGCGACTCGCCGTTTGATGCTGAAGCGGCAAAGAAAGCACATATGCAGACGATTGGATTTCTCTCGGGCGGTTTTGATCAAGAGAAATTAGTGGACGCTGGAGCAGTGGCCATCTTTGCTGGTCCAGAGGACCTCTTAGCACATTATCAGACAAGCCCAATCGAAGCTCATTCCGCCGCCGCGTAAGAAGCTTTCCGCAAGCCCGAACATCTCATCTATTGAAAAGAAATGGATCGCAATTCTCAAAAATTTTTCAGGCACGGCACCTTTTTCTATACCTCCCGTCTGCTCAGCCTTGAAACTCGTCGCGGACCAACTTGAGGTCCGGACTTAATTGAGAAGGAGTGAGTTATGAAAATTAGAGTCCAAACGCTCGGCGTGCTAGCCGCAGTATTGCTGGCAGTGCCTGCATCGATCGCGAAGGATTCGAGTGAGATCATGAATGATGCCAACTCGGAAGCCGCCAAAGCTGCCGCTAAGTCCGACACGGCTTCCAGAGAAGCTACGAATTCGGTTTCTGCAATCGCCGACGGCAACAAGAAAGATGCTGCCCATCACGCTAAACAAGCCGCTAAAGAGCAAAAAGAAGCAATCAGCAGATCCGACAAAGCTCAGCACTTAGAAACAAAGGCTGAAGACAAAGCTGTGAAAGAAGCCAAGTAATTCGCTCAAGTCTGCCACCATCCGCAGATGCGGAAAAGGAAGCTGGTGCTCATACCAGCTTCCTTTTTCCGTCTAATCGACGCCCGATGCAACCCCAGACTATCGCTTCCCAAAAGCCGCGTTGCTGCTCCTGCGTCTATTCAAAACCTGCCTATCAGTCTATAACTTCATACTTTGGAGGCGCCGAGTGAAAGACGCTCTCACGTTTCATCCAGTCAGGAGTCGTAGATAACATCATCGGTGGTGCCTCTTCCTCACAAGGACCGTATTCAGCACTTTGGAAATTCCCACCAGAGTTCACTTGCTGAAGGAAGTGCAATGAGTAATGATGAAAATCGTCGGCTGCGCCAGGAGCTTCATCGTCGGTCAATTCGATGCCCATACCCTTAGGCATGTTAGCGTTGATTTGGTCGACAAGGAGTTCGGTGCCAATTTCACTTTCATTACCGACAGCTTTGTACAAATCGTTCTCGAACTTATTCATCGAGTTGGGGTCGTGACTTTCCATCGCCGCTGTTAATTCTTGCCCAAGCTCTTTAGCTGTCAGCGGAGGCGTCTCAGGCTCAGGAGCACGATATTGCAAACCATGCAGCTCGCTGGGCCCGGTGGACGCAGTTGAAACCGGCTGTACATCAGGGTAGGGATATGCAGTTATTTGTAACTCGTTCGGGTTTGAGTCACCGGAACTCCACATACTGCTCAAGCTTGCTCTGCTCAACGACGCAATGTGACTCTGCACATACTGGCTCAAATCCTGCGCATGAAGCGATTGCTCGCCAGTGGGCGTTTGGTCATGTATCGCTTGAGTCTTATCAATCAGTGCCATCGTATCCCCCCGCTCGCAAGCTTGTAGTGGCTTCATTTCCCGAATCACGTGGAAGAGATGTGATTCATTCGTACTATTGCAGCCTAGAATCTCATTGTCACAAGTTTGTCACTAGGCGTCGAGGTCGAAATGGCGAAGAATTGCCAGAGAGAGACTGCCATTCACAACATAAGCCATCGCTGGCAGCGCATCGGGCCATCGAACGCAATGCATCACGCCGCCCCCTTATAAAAGGGACGGCGCATGCACTCCGATATAACTTCTAGCAAATGACCGCTGGAACCTTTGCCTGGGGGACAATCAGATAAGGACAGCAGTCTTGGCGAAACAGGTTTTACTTCAGTCGGCTTGGCAATTATTTCGGCTGAAGGAGCGGGGAACCT
>CAJCHQ010000848.1 GCA_903970295.1 Bryobacterales bacterium | reverse complement strand
CTCGATTGTTTCCGATTTGCTTTCCGTTTTCAGCTTTTCCAGACGTTGCTGGATTTCCTTGCCCTGTTCGACTGCTTGGGACTGCCTGTCAGGGTTGACCGCCGCCAAAAGGACGTTGATTCCGTTTGCAGCAGCCAGCTGAGCGATCGTCGATCCCATCAAGCCACTACCGACGATGCCCACGGTATGGACTGGTGGTGTGGTGCCCTTGCTGGCGGTAGCGAGGGCTGATTGCTTGGCGAATTCGGAAGTAAATGTAAGGAAGACTAGATTTCTCGAGACATCGGTCACGGCTAATTCACCGAAGACTTTCGATTCCAGTTCAAGGCCAGCAACCATGCCTTCATTCAAACCGACTTTCATGACTTCAAGCACTTTTGTCTGGGCTGGATAATTGCCCTTTGTTCTGATGCGAACAGATCGCTCGGCCATGGCGAACAAACTTTTGATTTTTTCCGGCGCTAATTCATCTTTGGCTTGCACATTGTCGTTTTGATTAGGCCCCCAATTTTCCAGAAGGAGGAGCAATTCTGCCTCGACATCTTGCAGCAATTTTTCTGGTGTGGTCAGTTTTTCGATTATGCCCAGTTCGTGAGCTCTTTGGGCTGAAACTGGGTCTCCGGTAAGAATCACTTCCAGTGAATTACGCACACCGATCAAGCGGGGCAATCTTTGAGTGCCACCAAGACCGGGGACAAAACCAAGTTTGACTTCAGGCAGTCCAATCAAGGTGATTGGTGAATCTGTGGCGATTCTTTTGGTGCAGCAAAGGGCAAGCTCCAGTCCGCCCCCAAGGCAAACTCCATGAATACCGACAACCGTCGGTTTGTTCATCGAGGCCAGACCGTTGAATATATGTTGCCCCCGGCGCGAAAGTGCTTCGCCCTGGGCTGAGTCATTGAATTTCATGATCTCGTGCAAATCGGCCCCGGACAAAAACGTGTCGGGCTTGCCCGAGATGATGCCGACGGCTTTGATGCTGTGATCTTCTGCAACTTGTTTGATGCAATTCTCGAATTCGTCCATGACGCCCGAGGAGAGCATGTTCACTTTGCCCGCCGCATCCAGAATCATGAAAGCGATGCCTGAGCTGCGCTTTCTGATCATCACGTTTGGTCGAACAGTGGTATCCAATGCCGTCATTCTTTGGTGATCAATTTATCCTGCATAGCTTTCGGACCTCCTAGTCCCTTGAGTAGGAGCGCACCGCCGGCTGCAAAAGGCAACAATAGCATGATCGTACCGAGCAGTGTCATCGTTGGAAAAGTCATCACCAGGCTGCTCAGTACTGCAAAAACAATGAATCCGCAAACCGATGCAGTCAAAAGCCAGGCCCACTTATTTTTAGAATCGTACATGAGCCAGCCCAGCCCGAACATCAAAGGCACGAGGATGAGAGCGAAGCCGCTGCCGCCCATGCCAAGCATGGCCAGCACGCCGCTGCCGACGTGGACTTGATTGAAGAACATCAGCAGTCCGGTAAAAATCAAGCCGATGCCGAGAAAATAGCACAGGTCCTGTTGTACGTTCGTTGTCGTGGCTGGCACCCTAGACGTCGAGCCGGATGCGGCGCTGGCTCCCAGGCTGGTCATCGCTGTGGAATGCTGATGCGATGCCGGCAATGAAGGCTGAGGTGGTGCTTCTTTAAGAACCGCGGCTTCTAATTCCAAAAGCTTACGCTGGATTTCTTCGTCTTTTTTGTTCATAAATCCTCGCGAACAGCGGTCACGTCGTCACTAGCATATCATTTGACCGGAATTTGCCGTTTGGGTAGGTTGCCAATTGCCTCTTTGAAACGCTGTGCTATGGGCATTCTCCAGCCTACGCCAAAGGCCCGGGCCGTGACTTTGAGACCAGGTGCGGCCTGCTTCCGTTTGTACTCGTTGCGGTCGATGCGGTTGATCACATCAAGCACCAATTCCGGATCATGACCGAGATTTACAATTTCGTCAGGTTTCAGCCTTTGTTCGACATAGCAATGGATGATGGCGTCCAGAATCTCATAAGGCGGTAGGGTGTCTTGATCTTTTTGTCCTGGTCGCAATTCAGCCGAGGGCGGTTTTTCGATTGTGCTGGCTGGAATGATTTCACGGCCAGCGCGTTCGTTGATGTAGTGGGCGAGGGCATAGACTGCCATTTTCGGCAAATCCGAAATCACCGCCAGGCCGCCGCACATGTCACCATATAGGGTGCAATACCCGACTGCCAGTTCTGATTTATTTCCGGTCGTCAAAACCAGATAGCCGAATTTGTTGGAGAGGGCCATGAGGATTGAGCCACGGATGCGAGCCTGGATATTTTCCTCAGTCACATCAGGCTGCTTTCCGACAAATTCAGGCGCGAGAATTTGTTCGAAACCTTTCATCGCTCCTTCGATTGGCACCGTGTGCATGGGCACGCCCAGATTATCAGCGAGACTCTGGGCGTCGTCGAGCGAGCCTTTCGATGAATAAGGGGAAGGCATCGCTACACCAAGTACGTTTTCGGCGCCAATTGCCTGGACGGCTAGAGCACAGGTGACAGCCGAATCAATGCCGCCAGACAAGCCTACTACCGCTTTTTTGAAGCCGCATTTTTGCATGTAATCTTTGATGCCGAGCACGAGTGCCGCGTGCGTGTTGGCGGCATCCTCATCCGGGAAAGTCTCTACCTGCCCCGCCACGGCCACGCTCTTGCTACCATCCCTGGTGGCGACCAGCTCGGCTGCCACATAAATCAGATCTTCTTCGAAGGCTTTGGCTTGGGCGATCAAATTGCCCTCGGCGTCTATGACGAACGAGCGGCCGTCGAAGACCAATTGATCGTTGGCGCCGACCAAATTAACGTATAGGACGGGCATTTTGTGCGACAGAGCCTGGCTTTTGATCAAGTCCTGGCGCACGTGCTGTTTACCCAGAGAGAAAGGAGATGCTGAAATGTTGATAAGAATATTATTTCCCTGCTCGGCAATCACATCAATGGGATCAAGTTGATAACGGGGTTTCGGCGTCGTTTGCTTGTAATTCCAGATGTCTTCGCAGATGGATAGGCCGAACTTCATCTCAGCGATCGTATATCCGCAATACTGGTTTGCTGGCTCGAAATACCTGTCTTCATCGAATACATCGTATGTCGGCAGCAGTGTTTTGTACTGCACAGATTTGATTTGCTCATCCGCAATCACGGCCATGGCATTGTGCAGAGGCCTGCCCGCGCCTGGATTGACCGCGACGAAACCAACTACAACAGTGATATCGGTAACTGACTTTTTGATTTTTTCCAATCCGGCCAGATTAGCTTGGATAAAGCTTTCTTTTAGAAGCAGGTCCATGGGCGGATAACCACAGATCGCCAGCTCCGGAAAAATGATTAACTGAGCCGATTGTGATCGAGCTTTGTTGCACCAGGCGATGATTTTCTCAACGTTTCGTTCGATGTCGCCGACGGTAGTATTGATTTGTGCCAGCGCTATCTTCATGAAAGTCTGTCCATTTGCCGCTCAAGCCATAGTATAGTGCGATTTCTTCGAGCGTGGCGGCAAGGCAAGCGCTGCTTATGCTCTGAGTTTGCATACGATTGGGTGCGCGACTGCCTGATAAGCGCTGAATTAATGTGGAGGATTTGTGACCAGAACGAGCACTAAAGCTGATCGATATGCGCTGATGCTAGTGGCTTTTCGGAAGTCAATGGGTATAATTTAGGTTGGTAGTCTTACTAGATTGATAGGGACAAATGCAGAGAATTCGACAAATATTCATGCCGGTTGCACTGGCTTGTGCACTCTTGTTCTCACAAGCTAAGGTCAATGCAGCGACTCCGGGACCGGAGGGGCTTGCCGATGGACCAGGAATTTGGGTGAATATGTGGAATTACCCGCAAGGAGACGTGCAGAAGTATTGCGAAGACCTGCACTCTAAGGGCATCCGCAACCTCTTCATCCAGACTTCACGCAGCAATACTGAAGCGATTTGCCATCCCGATAAACTGGGACCGTTGATTGACGCCTGCCACTTTTACAAAATTCGCGTCATTGCCTGGTCGTTCGCCGAATTGGGTAATCCATCTGCCGACGCCGACAAGCTCATCGCCGCATCGCGTTTCGTCAGTCCGACTGGACAACATCTGGACGCGCTCGCTGCCAACATGGAAAAGAATCTAGATCAGAGCAAAGTCGAAGCTTACAGCAGTAAATTGCGCAAGACTGTGGGACCGAATTTCCCATTAGTGGCAGTGGTTTACAGCCCGCTCAATGGTGCTCCGCAGGTGGCGCATATTCCCTGGAAAATGCTCGATCACTATTACGATGTGATTGCGCCGATGAACTATTGGAACAGCAAATACAAGAAGCTCGATCCCTATCAATACACGATGACCACGATTCAAACTGTGCGTGAATTGGTGGGCCGCCCTGATGTCGAAATTCACGTCATCGGTGATGGCATGGGCACGCACTCTGATTCGATCACGCAATTTTTGAAGGCGTGTCAGGATGGCGAAGCGACATCAGCCAGCATCTATCCCAACTACAAGATGACTGCCGAACAGATGGATTGCATCTCTCAATACAGCGGCTTTTTTCCTGTTAATGCTCGCTTCCGTTTGGCGGCATTTCGCGAATTGCTCAAGCAAGGCACTTTAAGCGGCCCGGGCAATAACAACCCCGCCACTCCGATCGCGCGCGGCGAATTCTATAAGATGATCGTGCGTCAACTCTACCCCAACAAGTACGGTGCGGACCTGAGTTCAGAACAAGCGCTGTCTCTTCTGACAAAAGTTGGAGCTGTGGGTTTTGCTGCGCCACCTGAGCCCGGTGTTGTCGATGAGTTGCTAGTGGGACCAATGGGGGCCAAAGAGGCTTTTGGTGTGGTCGCCAAGCTAATCGATAAGAACGGCACTCTAGCTGTGCCCAAGCAGATCGCGCGTGCGGGCAAACCCGGCGTCACTTTGGCTAAAAAGCGGGGTGGGTGGTTTGTGCAGCCAGCTTTTGCTGCTGAAGAGAAAGGCATACAACCGCTCAACGGTGCCAAGCCGATCGATTACATGGATGCCGCCCAGATTGTGCTGCAGGCGACTTCCGGATTGCATTAAAATCCAGATTGAGAAAAAACCTTTACCCGAATATCGACAAGGGGATAATATAGCTATAGGGTATCCGGTTGCCACGTGGTTGGGGCTAAAAAGACCGGGGTACAAAATGTTAGGAATCTGCCGCTGTAAGCGTTGTCATTGGCTACGACTGCTTGCAAACAATCAGCCAGACCCTAATTTCGCTCGGTCCGCGCAGTTCGAAAGTTAAGGTGTAGTCCTATTCTGCACAGTTTTCGGTATTTACATACATTGCAAAAATCGCCTCAGGCAGGACTGAGTTGCGTCGAGAATTATTTGCCCGATGACCTTCAACCGGAGGGCGGGCTAGCCGGTTGTCTGCCGTTCGCCTCTTGCCGCCGGCCGAAAAAAGATTCAAGCGTTTGAAAAATCTTCCTTTATAGCGGAGGTTCTATATATGAATGTGGTTGTAACTGGTCGCAATATCGATTTGACACCAGCGTTGAAAGATTACCTTTTAGATAAGCTACAGCGGTCTCAGAAGCATTTTGACCATACTTTGCACATCACGGCTTTGCTTAGCGTGGCGAAGAATCCATCCGTCGCAGACAGTCAGACCGCTGAGGTGACGATTAAGGTCAATGGCTCGGTGATTCGGGGTGAAGAATCGACAGAGAACATGTATGCGTCAATCGACCTTGTTGCTGACAAGATCGAACGGCAATTACGAAAATACAAAACGCGCTACTACCACAAGGGCAACAAAGTCAGAGAGCTGCGAGATTCTGACGCACTCGTCGATGACGGTCCAGAAATTGATACTGATTTGCAAGAAGTATCAAAAGTAATCACGCTGGAAGAAGTACGTCCAAAAATCGTGCGCTCGAAGCGTTTCCCCTTGAAACCAATGCTGCCCGAAGAAGCTTGCAAACACATGGATCTTTTGGGCCATGACTTCTTTATGTTTATCAATTCTGAGTCATCTCATGTAAACACTGTTTATCATCGTCGAGATGGCAATTATGGGCTGATTGAGCCCGAGATTTAGGTCAGAATATAGTTGTGAAAAAGCGCGGCTGGACGAGGTTTAGCCGCGTTTTTGCCGGTCTGTCGGTGTGAAACTAACCGATATCGGTGAGATAGTGGCAAAATATCGGGCGAAAAGCGCAGATTTTTCACCGAGTTTCTTGACTACTATTTTGTTCGCGGATTTTCGTTATCCATGGAAATTCCCGTGGTTTCCTTTGCCGCTATGAATTAGAATCGGTTACTGCTGTCGGACGACGCGCTTTCGACAGTTGCGAAATCAGATCTGGTCGAGGTTGCAAAGTTGGCGATTGACAATTTGAAGAAACGGCAGTGGCTCACACCGGCATTTCTGGCCGTTGCATTCAGTTATCAGTTAGGGGGCATTCCCCTCGCCGCATTCGCCGATGCCAGCCAGGTTATAGGCTTCAACAATGAGGGTGTGAAAGCGCTCAATACAGGCAATTTTCAGCTCGCAATCACTAAGTTCGAAGCCGCACTGAAAGTCGATCCGAGTTATCAATTAGCGAGAGACAATTTAGCAATTGCGCACAACAACTACGGTTTGCAATTGCGGAACAATCCGAAAGAAGCGCTCAAACAGTTTCACATGGCGCTCTATTTAAATCGCAGTAATGCCACCACAATGCAAAACGTGGAAGGCATCATCAAGATGATGGGTAAGAATCCCCGTTCATTCAAAGATCGCGTGCAATTGGGTGACGAAGCGCGTTTGTCCGGTGATTTCGTCGGCGCTCTAATTGAGTATTCGGAAGCTTGCAAGATTCAAGAAGATCCGGCTTTGCATGTGAAGATGGGAGACATCTATCGTGTACGCGATGAGAACGATAAGGCGATCAACGAGTATCAAATCGCTTCCAAGTTGAAAGACAGCGCTGATATCGAAGTCAAACTCGGACAAGCTTACCAAGCCAAAAAAGACGTGCCTAACGCAATCGCTGCATACGGCGCGGCGTTGAAATTCAACAATACCGACCCGGATGTACTGGATGCTCTGGTTGCCGGTTGGGAAGAAGCTCTAAAGGAAAATCCCCTGGCGCCAGAAAACCATATTGGATTGGGTCAGGCATTTGCCTATCGTGGCGATTTTGGCCAATCAGCGGAAGAATACAAACAAGCAATTAGGTTGAGCCCCGGTCGCCGCAATCCGACTGCCGAGCGCTTGCTGGCAGGTTTGGGCGCTATGCAAAAAGACGCTGTCGTGAACAAGCACGTCAACGTCGGCTTAGATCTGCAAGCCAAGAAACAGTATGCGCAAGCAATCAACGAGTACAAAATCGCTTTACAGGCAGACCCGCAGAATGACACAGTTTGGGTAGATTTGGGCACCGCTTATCAGGCGATGGAAGATTTTCCTAACGCCATTGCTTGCTACAACCAGGCATTGAAAATCAATGCCAGCAATGCTGCGGCCAGACAAGGCATACAAACTGCAACCGCCGGGCAGCAAGACAAGCAAGTGACGCAGAATACCGAGGCTGGTGCCGCTCTGTTCAAACAGGGACAGTACGATGCCGCCATTCAAAAATATCTCGAAGTCTTGAAGATCACGCCGAATGATGCTTCGACCTGGTTCGATCTCGGCGCCACCTACCAGGCTAAGAAAGACTACGACAACGCGATCACTGCCTATGATAAAGCAATCGGTTTCGACCCGAAAAACACCGCCTATCCTAAAGCAAAAGAGGGTGCATTAGACGCCAAGGCTAAGCCGTTGATCGATGCCGCTATCGCCAAGCATGGTGCTAAAGATTATGCCGGTGCAATTCCTCTCTATCAGCAAGCCTTAGTAATTCGCCCGAATAATGCCAGTCTCTGGTTCAACTTAGCTAGCGCCCAATACGCAATGCAGAATTATCTCGATGCGCGTGAGTCATATCAGCACGCATTGCAAGTCGATCGGAAGGGGCAGATCAATTGCTTGTATTTGATCGGTACCATCGATGAAAACTACG
>CAJCHQ010000847.1 GCA_903970295.1 Bryobacterales bacterium | reverse complement strand
ACGGCGGCTTTATCGGCGGCGGTCACCGTGCTTGTAGTCGCCTGCCCATGTGCTCTGGGACTGGCCACGCCCATGTCGATAGTCGTGGCTACTGGGCGAGCAGCCAAGGTGGGTGTGCTTTTCAAAGAAGCACGTTCGCTGCAACAGCTGGCCGGTGTTCATACTCTAGTGATCGACAAAACCGGCACACTGACTGAAGGTGCACCTCGGCTGGTGGCTGTGGTGTCAGCCGGTAACTTGACCAATGAGGAGTTGCTCGATCTGGCCGCCTCCCTGGAGGTGCGCAGTGAGCATCCCCTGGCGGCGGCTCTTCTGGCTGCTCACACCGGTCGGGCGCTACTGCCTTGCCAGGCATTCGTCACTACTCCCGGTGGCGGAGTCTCTGCCACTGTCTCCGGTCGGGCTGTCGTAGTCGGTACAGAAAGCTATCTGCGGAGTTTCTCTGTCGATTGCTCTAAGCTGTCTACGATTGCCGCAGACAACCATTGCACTTCCGTCTTTATGGCTGTGGACGGTAATTGCGAAGGGCGATTGGACTTCGCCGATCAAATTCGGCCCCATGCCGCCGCTGCAGTGAAGGAGCTGCAGGCACGGGGGATCAAAGTAATCATGGCCAGCGGTGACAATTTGCGAGCGGCTCAGCATGTTGCTACTGCCCTTGGTATCACAACCGTTTACGCGGCGATGTTGCCGGGCGACAAAGCATCATTGATCAAAGATCTCCAGAGCACTGGCCTGAAGGTGGCGATGGCCGGCGATGGTATCAACGATGCTCCGGCACTCGCTCAAGCCAACGTCGGTCTAGCCATGGCCGCCGGCACAGACATCGCCGTGCACAGCGCCGACATCGTCCTCTTGCACAGCGATGTCGCGGGCATTGTGCGGGCTCATAAAATGAGCAAAGCGATGCTTCGAAACATCTCTGAGAACTTGGTTTTAGCTTTTGGCTACAACCTGATCGCGATTCCGGTAGCTACTGGTTTGTTCAACCACGCGATTGGCTTCGTGATCGACCCGATGGCTGCAGCTGCAGCCATGTCGGTCAGTTCTTTGCTGGTGATTGCAAATGCGTTGCGTTTGCAAAGCGTAAAGCTCTGAAAACTTCAGCGCTCTAGTTGAGGTGCAGTCGCATCTTGCGACTGTGCCTTGTCATCCAAACATGTCTCAAGAAGGAGTCAAGTCATGAACCAAATGAACATGAGTGGGATGGGCTATATGGCCCCCCTCTGGCTAATCTATGGATTGTCGGCAGTTTTTTTCGCCGGCTCAATCTTCTACCTCTACCGGCTGCTTCGACCGCAGGTGGTGAAAAGCGTTTACGGTCACTACGACTGGCAGAACGAAATCGGGCACGGGCTCTGTATGCTGGCTATGGCTTTTGCTCTGGCGCCGGCGGCATGGCAACTTCCCAGTCAGCTCTGGGCGATCCTATTGGGGGCGGGCGCTGTTTTCTTCTTGATCCGGGCCGTCACCTGGGGACGCAAACTTCCCTACAACGTGTGGTGGTGGGACTGGGCTCATGTGGGCATGCTTTTAGGCATGGCGCTAATGTTCCTGCCCATCGATGTCGGCTATTTCTCCTACGTGCTCGAGGCCTTCTGGCTGTGGTTCGCCGGGTATTACATCTACTCGTTGTGCCATGACCTGCAGGAAGGCAAAGTCTTGTATGTCGGATCTGACCTGTCACATTTGACCATGGGAGTCGTGATGTACATCATGACCGCCGTCCCCATGGCGCTCATGGCCCCTGGAGCCAGCATGCCCGGCATGATTTGTACGTCCGACACGCATCCGTCGCACGCAACTGGTTCTGCGGGCGCCATGCCTGATATGCCTGGCATGCCTGGCATAGATATGAAATAGCAGAAAGCGGCCGGTACGCCACTGGCCTCGAGCAAACCTTAGTCGCCTGGCTCGATTCGATCGCTGGTGGTCGTCAGACCGCCGGCGATCGTTTGTCTGGGTGCCAAACCGAAGGAGACAGTGATATGAACAAGCAAGCGCAAGCCGATGTTAGTCTGCCGTCTCTCACTCTGCGGCCGGCCGTGCACCCGGTCGTGAACAAATTTTTGGCTGACAAAAAACTAGTGCGTGAACTGGTCGCCGCACTGGGAAGTCCACTGAACATTATGTTTCCTGAGCTTTTGTCGGGCAACATCCAGACCTTTCAAGAGACATTTGTTCGCAATCAGATTCTCGGCCGCGTGTTCTTTGCTCACAAAACCACACGCAGCGATAGTCTGGTCAAGCAGCTGGCAGTCGAGAATGTGTCGATGGACGTCGCTTCCATTAACGAATTGAAGCACGCTCTCGCCTGCGGCTTCGACGGCTCGCGACTGGAGGCGACCGGTCCGAAGAATGCTGAATTTCTGGCCCTCTGCTTGCTCCATTCACTCGTTCTCAATATCGACAGCATGGCCGAACTTGAGCAAGCGCTGGCAATTGGCACAAGGCTCAAAGTCAAGCAGCCAACCAAATTGCTGCTGCGTCTTTCTGGGTTCTCTGAAGCCACAACGAGCTCGTTGCGTAAAAGTAGTCGCTTCGGTATTCCGCTCGATCAGATCGAGGAAGCCCTGACTTTGCTCGAGGCTCAATCGGACCGGCTGCTTCTGCATGGCTTCTCGTTCCATCTCGACACAACCAGTGTGGAGGAGCGCGTCGTGGCCATTGAAAAATGCATTACTTTGTTCGACGAAGCGATCAACCGTGGCTTCTCGCCTCGAGTCCTCAATATTGGCGGCGGCTTCCGGGTCAACTACCTGGCCGAAGAACACGACTGGAGTGCTTACGTGGCGGCGATAAAACAAGCGGTTCTAGGTATTCGCCCGCCTTTGACCTGGCAGAACAACAGTTTCGGACTGTCCGTCGAGGGTGGCGCCTTGAAGGGTAACTTCAATTCCTACAGTTTCTTCGAACCAACTCCTGGCGCCAAATTCCTGCAAGAGATTCTCTCGCATCAAATTGCCACCAGGGGAGATGCCACTGTCGCTGAGATCTTGAGCAGCAACATGATCGAACTATGGGTTGAACCGGGGCGAGCGATCGTCGATCAGTGCGGCATCACGGTCTCTCGCGTCAACTCATTGCGCCAGGCCAGCGGTGGCGAACAATTGGTTTCGCTGGAAATGAAGCGATCGGACCTGGCTTTCCTCGATCAGGAAGTCTTTGTCGATCCCTTGGTCCTCTATAAGCGACCGCCCACGTCGACTGCCAGCCAGTCTTTGCCAGTGTTCTTCGCGGGCAATCTCTGTTTGGAAAGCGATCTGATCTTGCGTCACGCAACGTTTCTGCCACAACTGCCGGAAGTCGGGGATCTAGTCGTATTTATCAATACGGCCGGCTACTCGATGGACTTCAGCGCTTCCGACGCCATCATGCAGCGACCCGCTCGCAAGGTCGCAGTCAACACGAGGGCCGGCCGCTTTCTTTGGGTCATGGACAAACAATTCTCGCCTATCTGGCAATTCTACGATCAGGAGACTTAGTATGCTCATCCAAAATATAACTGAAGCGATCGGTCGGACTCCGCTTCTGGAGATCGACCCAAATGTGCATGGCTTGAAAAATTTCCGGCTCATGGCCAAGCTGGAAAACCTCAATCCATTCGGTTCCTTGAAAGACAGACCGGCCTACAACTTGCTCAAGGAGCATCTGGCTACGATTCTGGCTGGTTCGCAAACCGTGATTGAATCATCGAGCGGCAATATGGCTAAGGCCATGCAACTGATTTGTTCAATGCCTGGCATTCCTTTCCGCATTGTCACCAACAAGGTGCAGGTCAAAGAAGTGAAGCTGATCCTGCAGCTTCTGGGTGCTCAGATCGATGAATTTCCGGGCTTGTCTGCCTGCCCGGACCCAACCGATCCGAACAATCCGCTCGCCTACATCGAGCGGGTGATGTCGGCTAATCCTGGCAAGTTCTTCCACGCTTCGCAGTTCACCAACGAGAAGAACAGCGCCGCTCACGAGGAAACCACCGGCCCTGAGATCTTCGAGGACGCGGGCAAGATCGATTATCTCTTCGCTGGACTTGGCACATCGGGCTCGTCTCGGGGTGTCGGACAATTCCTGAAAGGGAAGAATCCGGACCTCAAGACGATCGGCATTGTTGCTCCCAAAGGGCAGCATCTGCCGGGAATTCGCAGTGCTGACGAAATGTTCGAAGTAGGGCTCTTCCAGCGCGGGTTCTACGAGAGCATCATGGAAGTGACTACAGACGAGGCGATTGACGCCATGCTCGTGCTGATTCGTCGGCTCGGTGTTATGAGTGGTCCTACCGGCGGTGCGCAGTTGGCGGCCGCACTCAAGCATCTTCGCGCAATCGACGCTGAG
>CAJCHQ010000846.1 GCA_903970295.1 Bryobacterales bacterium | reverse complement strand
CGGTCTGGAGGCGGCGCAGCTGGCTACGCTCGATCGTATGGGCGACAAATCGGCGCAAAAGCTGCAAAGTCTGAGCCACCGGTTCAACCGCTGTACCGGAAAACACATAGCCGCACAAGCCCAGGCCGATCGCGCCAAATGGGGCGATTACCAGGGTCATGAGGGTGTACTGTTTGATCACTTCGTCTTGATGTTTGGTGGAGACCTGAACCTGCAAATAGCCGATCACGCTATCGTGACCATTGGCATCGGTGGTTACTATTCGGCGAAATTCTGAACGAACCGAAGTGGCATCATCTCCGGTGCCACTGCGCAGCGTACCTTTTTTCAGAGTGCTGACGCCTGGCGCGCCGTAGCTTTCGAGAGGATTGCCGTGAGCATCGTAAAGTTGAATCGTTGGCAAAAATTTCAAATTGGCATTCTTGGCATTGTCAGACCAGGTTTTCAGCGTCGGTTTGCCATTGAGAACTTCTACGGAGGGGCGGATTTCGGGCAACAGTCTGTATAATTCGTCGTCGAGACTGCTAGTCAAAGCGCCTGCCAAAACGAAAATGCCAAATATACTGCCGGCGGCATACAACATCAAAGACAACAGCACGAACCAAACAGTCAATCGCCAGCGCAGATTTTCGAGCATCAACTATTCTCGAGCTTATAACCGATGCCATAGACCGTGGAAATGATCGAGGGTTCGCCCGGAGTGTCTAACTTCTTGCGCAATTTTTTGATGTGTCCACGCACAGTGTCGAGAAGGGCGGGGGTATCTGATTCCCAAACAGACGATAATAATTCTTCGGCGCTGAAAACATGATTGGGATGACGGACGAGAAAATCGAGCAAACGAAATTCCTTGGGCAATAAATGGATTTCCTCACCAGCTTTGGTGACAGTGAACTCATTGACGTCTATTTCGATATCTCGCAAGCGCAAGATATTGTTGGGCTGGCTCGAACCTCTCCGCACTAGGGCTCGCACGCGCGCAGACAATTCTTTCAAATGGAATGGTTTGGTCAAATAATCATCGGCGCCGGCGTCTAGACCGGCTTCTTTATCTTCGACAGTGTCTTTGGCTGTGAGCATGAGAATCGGGGTTTTGCCCAGCGCCTGGCGATAGCGGCGGCACACTTCCATGCCCGAAAGCATGGGCAGCATGAGGTCGAGAATGACCAGATCGAAGCGGTTGACCTGCAAGTGGGTGAGGGCGTCAGCGCCGTTTTCGGCCACTTCGACCAGATGATGTTCGCGCTCCAGCCAATTACGCACTAGCTTAGCCAGATCAGCTTCATCTTCAACTACCAGGATTTTAGCCATAGCTCGATTCTAACCCGATTTGTGGTTGCTCTGGAAGCTTCTTTTCTGGCGGCTGTCAGGAAGGACTTGGTCAGGCACGGTTTTTTCTAGCCGACTTCAGCTAATTTTCTAGCGGCGAGCAGGTGGCTGGACATCGGTTAATGTCTTTCCAGGCCCACTACTCGACAGACGCGACCGGCTTTTTTAAAGTCTTTTTCGGCTTCATGCAGATGCTCCATCACCGAGTGATCGACGAGGCGCACTTCGCTCATATCGACAATTACCCTCTTGCCTGAGGGTACTTTGTCGATGATTCGTTTGAGTGAGATGTTGTTCAGAAAAATTGCTGCCCCTTTGAGAGCGATCGTGGTCGAGCCTTCGCTTTCGGTTGTGGTGGCATTGACGACGAACAGATTGGACCGATTGGCGCACCATTAAAGACGCGTCTTCGCACCATTGGCCACTTAGCTTTACTGCGCACAATTTCAGCGATCATGGGCAAGCCACCAATCAGCCCCGATATGGCTGTGCCTGAACCGACTGCGCCACGTTGGTCTGGGAACAACGATGCCACCAACGATAGGAGCGAATAGACCAGCCATCGGTGGCGCACCAGAGGCGATGGCAATACCCAGACTCAATGTTTGCCCGTTTCGAATTAGGCTGCGCGGAATGGTTTGAGAGGATCGGTCCGGACACGAAATTTGCTTATGGCAGGA
>CAJCHQ010000845.1 GCA_903970295.1 Bryobacterales bacterium | reverse complement strand
GATCTTCTCGGTGAGGTTGTCTTAGCGGATGTATTAGTTTGGACCGTTGTATTCATTTCGTTTTCGGCAGCAGGTCTACTTCTTCGCATTAGCTTCCCTGATAATTTTCTGCCTTTCCTCCTTTGATAAAAGAACGGAACTGATGGTATGGTGCAAGCAAACTTGCTTTAAAAATATGTAGCTTTCGCTACCTCCAACGCTCTGACGTTGAGATCATCAACGCTTCTTGAACAAGGCTATCGACTAGCGACAAAGCAAGCAGGAGAATTAACTCCCACTTATCAATCCAAAGAATCATTTTGTTTTGTTTCTCTGGAGTGATCCTGGCAACCCTTTCCAAGACCTTGATTATATAGCAAAGTTACAACAATGACTGGAAGTCATGTATTACACTCTTTTCATGCACTCAGGCTTTTGAGGCGTATTACAACAGGTTCTAAATATGCAGAAAGTGAGTCACTGCCCAGACATTGAATAGATATGCAATCACCGATCCCAGTGCGGCACCAACAAAAACTTCCTTCGGTGTATGTCCTAGAAATTCCTTAATGCGTTCAGAAGATAGTCTTGGATGATCGGAAAAAAGTTCGGTCACCATTTGATTGAGCACGCGCGCTTGCAGGCCGACAGTGCGTCTTACTCCGGCGGCGTCATACATAACTATGAATGCGAGACATAAGGCGATGGCGAACGCCACTGAATTGAATCCTTCGATCAAGCCCACTGAGACTGCCATTCCCATCGTGCAGCAGCTGTGACTCGAAGGCATACCGCCAGTTTTTGCCATCATGCGTAGATCCAATTTCCCTGTTTTGAATAGCTTCGTAAAAATCTTGATCGATTGTGCTAGGAAACTGCAAGAAATGGTGACGACAATTACTTGCCAGCCGCGCGGATCATTCGCTGAAATCGGGCTCGACATGGGCGGCGACGGGTTAAGAAAGTCTTGCGCTGTGCTGCCGGCAAAGGTCGTTATGAAGTTGAAAACGGACGCCGAAAAATCCATGCGAGTTGTTGCAGCTCCTTAGTTCTTACGGTGAATTGCGAAATTGAGAATGGCCGCCAATGCAGGAATGCCTTCCTCTCGCAAATCTGAGTCGTGCAGCAAAGCCAAACCACTCTGCTCGAGAGACTTCAGTCGGGCTTGCGATTCTTCCTGACCAAAGACTCGAACCCAGGTTGCTTTTTTGCTGGCCTCGTCTTTGCCCGGAGTTTTGCCCAGTGTTTGAGCATCACCGGTGACATCAAGAAGGTCGTCCGCGATTTGAAAGGCCAGTCCGAGTAAATCTCCAAATTCCGCCATCGCTTTGAGCTGCGCGTCTTTAGCTCCGGTCAGTTTGGCCCCTGACCAGGCAGAAAAACGAATGAGCGCACCGGTTTTGCGTTTGTGAATCGATGCTAACGTGGCTTCATCAACTTGATCGCCATTTGCATAAGTAGGTAGAACTTTGTTTTGATTGGCGCAAACTCCGGTGCAAAGCAGATCTTCGACCTGCCCACCGACCATGCCTTCAGCCCCTGCCGCGCGAGTCAATTCGATGGCAGCCGCCATCGTCAGCTGAGAGGGAACAAATGTCGGGGTCTTTTCCAGTAACACCTCGAGCGCGAGCATAAGCAATGCGTCACCGGCTAATAATGCCATTGCTTCGCCAAAAACCTTATGGTTAGTGGGCTGACCGCGCCGCAAATCGTCGTTGTCCAGGGCTGGCAGGTCATCGTGAATTAAACTCATTGCGTGCACCAGCTCGATTGCGCAAGCGCAAGGTAGCACCGCCTTCAGTGCCTCGGCACCAGGTCCGCAAGCTTCAGCCGTGGCTAAACATAAGAGCGCTCTTAAACGCTTTCCGCCAGACAAAACGGAATAGCGCATCGAATCCCATAGAATCTCGGGCTTACGGCGTTGCATGTATTCTTCGAGTGCTGCTTGAACTGAAACTCTGCGCTTTGTAGCGTAGTCGTTGAAATCGAATTCAGGTTTGGAGACTCTAGTTGCAGGCATGAGGTTCAAGTGGCTTTGTTTCTCTGGTTGAGGACATTCATGGCGTTGTTCACGACCCTCCAGCCGAACATTCCCCAGCGCAGCAAGCTCTTCTCTTTGGTCAAGAACAAGCCGACAAGGGGCGCGACGTTATGCAAAAGATCGGTCATCGGGTCTTCATGGTCAGGGTGAAGAGTGCCTTCCAGTTTCTGCGAAATGTTATATAAGGATGCGCGTCCGTGACGCAAAACTACCGCCGCTTCGTCCCGACCGAGGACTGCGTGCATTTCCAGATCAGACAAATCGTTGTGAATAGCTTTGTGGCAGATTGCGATCACCAGGCAAACCAAACCCAATACGCCACAGACTTCGATGAAGAGAATCTTAGCCGCTACGATCGCGCCGAATTTGAAAGCGATGGCAGCCACGACCAAAGCATTTACCGCTAACACCGTCATTGGTGTCATCACAAGCTTGTTGATAGATTTGTCTTCTTCCATCAGTGCCATTACTTGAGCAAACTGCGAGCGATGAGCATTCGCTGAATTTGATTGGTGCCTTCGTAGATTTGTCCGGCTTTGGCGTCACGAAAGATTCTTTCAATTAACCGCTCCGGCTCAGAGCCTTGTTGACCGCACAGCGAAATTGCTTCGCTCGACACGCGCATGGCGACATCTGTGGCCTGAATTTTGGCCATACCCGCAAGAGTGACGTCGGGCTCACCGCGATCGATGGCATTGGCAGCTTGATACATGAGCACTCGTGCCGATTCGATTTGAGTTTCGAAATCGCCGACTATGTAGCAGATAGCATCGAGTTCAGAGTTTTTGATATCACCGTGGTCGATGCGTTGTTTGATGCAAGCGACTGCCGCTTCGAGAGCGCCTTGAGCCCAACCTGTAGCCTGAGCGGCAATCGTCACCCGACCTTTAGAAAGTGAGCTGAGAGCGACTTTTCGGCCCGATCCGTGTTCGCCGAGCAGATTGGCTTTAGGCACGAGACAATCGGAAAATACAATTTCGCACGTAGCATAGCCACGCATGCCGAGCATTTCGAATTTTTGACCGATCTGAAAACCGGGAAAATCTTTTTCGACGATAAATGATGTGATGCCCACTTCGGGCAAACGAGCCATGACGATGAAATAATCGGCAGAGCCACCACTGGTGATGAATGTTTTGCTGCCGTTGAGAATGTAGTTGTCGCCTTCCAAGCGCGCCTTAGTCTCGATGGCGGCCGTGTCTGAGCCGGCCGCCGGCTCGGTCAATCCAAAGGCAGCTAGATATTTGCCTGTCGCAGATGGCGTCAAGTATTTCTTCTTTTGCTCTTCCGAACCGAAGCGATAGATCGGTTCTTGACAAAGTACGTGCACTCCCAGGGAACTCATGATTGGTGTGCAG
>CAJCHQ010000844.1 GCA_903970295.1 Bryobacterales bacterium | reverse complement strand
GCTTTTTCTTGTTCGCTTTGATCAAACTCTCGTTGTTAAGTACGTTGCGAATTTTCGTGATGCGTAACGTTAATTCAGGAGATGACAATGGGTCTTGATGGCGATAGCGTGATTGCTATTCTTTTTGGATGTGGTCTTGTTCTCTGGCTCGTTTTCTTGTGGTTACAGGGGTACGATCGAGACGAGGGTTAAATTTCGTTGATCGACAATCGACCGAATAAAATTCCGCGATCGGTGTCGCTCGATGCGTTCCAGGGGCAATTTCTGAGCTGACCAGGTTGAATTAAATTCGGCTCGTTTCTGTAGACTTCAATACCGTTGATCATCTTCACCCGGGCGATTTGAGTCTGACCGAATGGTCAGATGCCGAAGGCACCCGGGCTGTTATGTTGGCCCATGTAGGAGCGGTTAGGCCCGTTGACCGGGCCTGCGACGATGGGACAAATTGTCTACCGTGAATATGGGATACCCATCAAGCGCCGCATCCTGCATAATTGCCGCAATGCAACTAGAGCTTTTCCCATGGGAGACCCTGTCCGCATCCGAGAAAAAGGCAATCATTCAAGAAATTCGTAACGGCTACTGGTATCTGCGTCATTTCCGGTCGTATTATCAACAAGCTGACCGCCGCAGAGTCTATCGACGCATCGAAGGCAAAAAAAAACGCCTGCGTTTAGCAGGCGTTGAAAAGCGTGAAGTGTTGGATTTGCTACGTTGTTGTCGGTTGCAATGTACAGCGCGCCGTCATCCTTTCAAACCATGCAAGTACTGCCCGTGACCAGCGCTGGCGGCGGCGCAACTTCGCATAATTTGTATTATGTAAAATTATAAAATAACCTCTATAATCCGCCTTTGCACGAATCAACGCCGATCCAGTACACCGACATCTTACTGAGGTGTTTAGCGACATCACTTTGGGGTGTTCGTGGAATCGACCGAATAGTTACAAATTGATGTCGAACCCGGTGCGCTTTTATTTGGATTTTCACTTCTTCCCGCTGCGGTCTTTCAACCAAGCTTTCTCGAACCACTTCGGCAGTTCGCCGACCTGGTTATCGAAAGTGCTTTTCGGGACGTCGTTCCAGAACGCCACGATCGCCGCAGAAAAACCACTGATCTGTTCCTCTGTCACGGCGAGGTTTGTATAGTCGGAAAAGCTCATTCCCAGCGCCAAGTCACCCAAACTTTTGAGTGGATTATCGATGTATTCCGGATATCGCTGCTTCAGATCCTGGAATGACGTTCCTTCCCCGTGCTTGTAGACATTGACCACCAAACGACAGGCGTCAAGTGCGGCGTAATAAGGCTTGCTTCGTGTATCCCACCCGAGAGCGGCAAAAAGATCAGATAGGCTGCCAAAATCCTGTGACCATATCTTGGCGCGTACATCTTCCCCGCTGTGCCAATGATTGATCTCGCGCACCAGCCAGTCGCGCAATTGCTTGTCCCATTCATGGTAAATGCTGGCTACCACACTCAATCTGGTGTTGTCACGCATGTCTGCAAGCAAGTGGTAGTGCGAGATACTCTCGTCATGCGCAGCTTCATAGAATTCGCTCGGATCGTGTCTGTCTGGATCGAAATGGTGTTGGTTACGTTCCAGCCACTCGGCAGCGGCTTTTGCGGCATCACTCTCCATATCATTGAACTGGCTAAGCAGGCGACTTTGCGCTTGTTTCACATAAAACTGATGACGCTCAATCAGCAATTGTCGAAACGGCTCCCACATCTGAAAAAGTACTAATCCACTCACAGTCAGACTCCTTCACTTGAATACTGAATGAGCGCCGCCGAATGGCTGGGCGTACAACTGGAAGCGCCTCTCTGGTGCTGGTAACCTGCGGCACGCCTGACGGCGGCTATCATTCCGTCTTTTGCTTCCGAGGTGCGCGTGGCAGTTTCATTTCTTTCGCCATCAATGACGCTACAGTTTGCCGCAGCTCGTGGGCATCTGTGCGCCAACGCTCTGCATCGGCACTGGCCAATGTGAGCTGTGTGTTGGCTTCACTCCATTGCGCCCGTGATGCTCTCAGGTCTGCGACCATCGCATCGCGGGCGGCGATTGCAGCCAGTAATTTTCCTTCTTGCACGCCGGCGTTGTGGCGCAAATTTCCAAGCTGCTCTTGAAGCGCCGAGATTTCTGATCGAGCGCGTTCCGCAGACAACGTGGCGGCAGCTCTCGTGCTGTCCAATTCCTTTTGCAGCTTCACGCCGGCTGTTCGTTCGCGATCGATTTCGAGCAACGAGCGCGTCTCCAGCGCGCGGAATCGCTCGTCTGCGAGTTGCGCGCCGGCGCGTACCTTTTCCAACTCTGCGCCGAAGTCCGTTCTGGCTTCAGCCAGGCTTTGCTGAAGTAAAGCATTGTCAGTGTTGATGCGCAGTATTTGAGCTTCCAGCTCGCCATTGACTGCCGAGGCGGCGGCCAAGTCCTGGTTCAGCTTGGCAACGCTGGCGCGCTCGAGGTCGAGCTGTGCCAGGGCCGCTTCGAGGGACCGTAAGGCATTGTCTCGATCCAGATGGGCTGATGTCAACGATGTATTGGCTTCCATCACCGTAGCTTGGGCTTCGGCGCGAAGAGCTTCCAATGCGCTGGTCGCCAGCGTCTGAGCGGAGGTCCAAAGTGCCGAGGTCAATTCACCGGCGGCCGTTTTCAGTGCGTCGGGCAGATCCGGGTGCTCAATCCGGACGCGACTCTTTTCGCGCAGGTCCTCCCAGAATTTCCCAAGTGCCTCCGCCGGCGCCGACATGCTTCCCTTGCGTACGAGCTGGTAAAGCTTGTTGGCTGTTGGGGTCATGCCGTACCGGAAAAAGAGCAAAGTACAGACCTCTCTATACAGATCCTGCGTTTGTGGAAACTGCTCACGTAGCTGCTCTATGTCGGTCAAAAGTTGCTTTTCATTCGGGAGAGCGGCATCCATGGGTAACTTTCCTTGACTTCGGTAACTTATAATACAACGTATTACATTGTATATGTAACGATTCACTACATTAATTAGACATTATTCATATAATGTGTATTATTATGATTATTCGAAAATTTTGGACATGTCGAGGACACGGTGTCAAACGAAAACACAAATACAATTGTTCCTCGCTTGATCGCGCCCTTGGAAAGCGTTGCAATCCCGCAGCCGCTTGACGGCATGCATGGTGCCAATCGCGCGACTGGAAATCGGCCGCAAATAGCCGCCAACACCGACGTCGACGCGATCAAAGCCTGGCTGGCTCGCTATCTCGACACCCAAACCACCTTCAACAACTACCGCAAGGAAGTCGAGCGCCTGGTGCTCTGGGCGACCATTGAGCGGACAAAACCTGTGTCGTCGCTCACTCACGAAGATTTATTGGCATATCAACATTTTCTCTCTAACCCTCAGCCGACGTCACGTTGGATCATGAAAACCGGAAAGCGCGTCGCGCGATCACATCCAGACTGGCGACCGTTCGCGGGACCGTTGGCGCCAACCAGCCAGCGTCAGAGCGTTGTGATTCTCAACGCTATGTTTTCCTGGTTGGTCAATGCCGGCTATCTGGCCGGCAATCCGTTGTCGCTATCGCGCCAGCGGGCGCGCAAGGCAAAGCCGCGCGTCACCCGCTTCCTGGAAGATGATCTCTGGCTGGAGGTAAAAGTGACTATTGATGCCATGCCCAAGGAATCGGATCGCGAGCGCGACCATTATTTTCGCGCTCGCTGGCTATTCTCCCTGCTGTACCTGTGCGGCCTACGGATTTCGGAAGTCATCAGCAATACCATGGGAAGTTTCTTTTGTCGGCGTGATAAGGACGGCCAAGATCGCTGGTGGCTGGAAATACTTGGTAAGGGCGACAAGCTGCGTATCGTGCCCGCCACCAATGAACTGATGGTCGAGCTGGCGAGGTATCGGCGGGAAAAAGGACTGCCCTCCTTCCCTCTGCAAGGAGAGACCGGGCCGTTGTTACTGCCGATCGGTGGCAAACCGCGTCCCATGACACGCGGCGCAGTGCACCTAATCGTGAAGCACGTCTTCGACCAGGTCGCAGAACGGTTTCGCCAGCGTGGCCCGGAATTCGAGCACCATGCCGCACGCATCGAACTTGCTTCCGCTCATTGGCTTCGCCACACCGCCGGCACTCACATGGCCAACAACGATGTCGATTTGCGCCACGTACGCGACAATCTTGGTCACGAATCGATCAGCACCACGAACAATTATTTACACTCATCGGACGATAAACGACACAAGGAAACCGAAGCGCAGCATAAGATGGGATGGTAACGCCCGCTCGCATCGCAATCTTGCCGCCAGAAATGGAAGGCTTGGTCGCGACAGGCTGCAGTGCGTCACGAACCGGCCATTGATAATTGACGGAATTCGAATGCCGCTTGTCGGCAACACCCTCTAACCCGCCGTTTCAGGCGAGTAGTTGGCGGGAACAAAGATTTCACAATTGAATGGCGGGTTTTCAAAAGATCGAATGAGTACCAAGTCGGGTAGCCGAACGCGGTTACCCGCGCTCGGCCCCCTAAGAACCGTGCATGGGTCTTTCGATCCACACGGCTCAAGCCTCGCAAAGGCATCTTGCGACACCCGGCTACATAACTGAATATTCGGCATGATGATTTCTACGACAATTGAGATGGTACATCTGAAGATTGCTTGCTGCATCCGATCCACCCTCGGGCTTCTTCACAATGTGGCGAATACTCCAAGGAGTATCCTTTGTGATCGGCACCTGACAGTGCGGACACATGCCATCTTGCCTTAGCCAGACACGGTAAAGCTTCCCACGACCGCCCGCTGACTGCAACATTTTCTTGGCCCACCGGGTCGCGAAATAGTCTTCCCACGTACGGTCATGCGGATTGGCCGCAGCTTTAATCTTGACATGCCGCTGGATTGGCGTGTCCGATTCATGTAGCAAGATGAGTTCTCTGCTGGTTCCATCTTCTTGTTTTTCTGTGGCGGCAAATACCCAACTCCGGGAGCCCTTGGTCTTAAAGTATTTCTCCCTAATCCACCCGGTTCCTTTGTTGGAGTGCCTTCTTGTCGCCCATCGCCATAGCAGCGACCAGACATGGTTATCAACGCGAGCAAAGGTTTTCTTGGCGACGACATGGCGGTGATAGTTCGCCCATCCGCGTAAAACAGGATTAAGCAGCCCGATCAGATTGGCCTGTTTCGCCGACTTGTTGCCTTTGAAGATTTCACGGATTTTGTCAAGATGCGCTTTGACGTTCGCTTTCGACGGCTTCATTAATAGCTTGTCGTTGTACTTGCGAATGTTCCACCCGAGGAAATCAAACCCATCCCGGATATGCGTGACTTTGGTTTTTTCTGGTGACAGCACTAAACCGCGTTCTGCCAGAAATTCAACCACTGCGGGCTTGACCTCTTGTTCCAGCCAGTCTTTCGAATTGCCGGTAATAATAAAGTCATCCGCATAACGCACCATGTGCATTTTCAAACCTCTGGACTTGGCAAACGGAAATTTCTCCGCCAGCATCGCTTCGATACCATCCAATGTCATGTTGGCCGCCACCGGTGAAATGATGCCTCCTTGTGGAGTACCGGCGTCGGTCGGGAAGAGTTCGTTTTGATATACATATCCCGCCTTGAGCCACTTCTTGAGAATCACCTTGTCCGTGGGGATGTTGGCAACCATCCAGTCGTGACTGATTTGGTCAAAACAGCTTTTGATGTCGGCTTCCAGCACCCATTGCGCACTGACCTTTCGCGAGAGGACGATGAAGCATTGTTCCCCGGCGTCGGCAGTGGCGCGTTGCGGCCTGAACCCATAAGAATTCAGGTCGGCGGTGGTTTCCGCAATCGGTTCGAGCGCAAGCAAATACAACGCTTGCTGTGCCCGATCGATCATGCAGGGTATGCCGAGTGGCCTGATCTTGCCGTTTTTCTTCGGAATATAAACCCTCCGAAGCGGAAGAGGCGTATAACCACGCCTCTTCAACAACCTAATCGCGTTGGTCTTAGCCACCGGTGTTTTCCACGTTACCTCGTCCACACCGGCGGTGTTCTTGCCCTTGTTTTCAGTCACCCGCTTGATGGCTAGTGCTTTGCCGCTAAACGAGTGGGTCAGCAGCCATTGCAAGGCTTTTGCCGTGCCGTGGTTACCGTCCTGTGTTGCCTTCACAATACGCGTTTGCAGCCGTCTTACATGGCGTGTAACATTGGGCCAGTTGATGCTGCCCCATGCCGTGCCGGAAGGTGCACACGCCCGTGTTGCTGCGTCCATTTGCTTTCCTTCCGTTAAGTCGGTTCTAGAAACTATCTTGTGACGCGAGACCATGAGGAAGTCTGCCCGCTTTCGCGTGGGGTGATGTTGCAACCCCTATTCGTTCCATTACAGAACGACATTCGCTTGGTCCTCACTCCTGTTCCCGCACCGCCATAGGCAGACCTTGCGGTCTGCTGTCCCCGAAGGGAGCGATACGGGGTTTCCACGTTCCACTTGCGGAAGTGCGTCGGGTTAGGCGGCTGCTTTCGACCGGGAGGGATATGGTCACGAAAGCGCAGGGTCGACGCGCTGTTCCTCCTCCATCACCATTTTGGTTAAGCGTGAAAGCCACTTCCGCTTATTCCGCTTGACGATCTTTATCACAGCTTCAACTATTTTCGCCATACCAACTATCTAGCCCGCAAATTTCACGCAGATAGAGAGAAAGGGGTCGGCGAAATCGTGTAACCCCGCGTTAATGCTGGTGCTTATACAGATTAACCAGGAGATTTCGCCGATGCCAAATTGTACCGCAAGCCGAGTGCCGTTCTCGA
>CAJCHQ010000843.1 GCA_903970295.1 Bryobacterales bacterium | reverse complement strand
GTCATTGCCATTCATGGACTGACTCTGCACGGCACGCTCTTCGATAGTTATGCCAGAAATTTGGCCTCTCTCGGTATCCTCGTTGTGGCGCCAGATCTCAGAGGTTACGGTGATTGGTTTGCTGCAAACAAACATGCAACTATTTCCTACAAAGACAGCCAGCAGGATCTTGGCGAGTTAGTTACTGCTCTGCGTGCTAAGTACAAAAAAATTCCTCTGTTCTGCAGCGGTGAAAGTCTTGGCGGCGCAATGACGATTCGTTTGGCTGCAGCGAATCCGCAATGGTTTGATGGCTTGATTCTGTCGGCGCCGGCATTGCGGCTCTCACATCATGTTCCCCTCAAAACTTTCCTCAGCACTCTGTGCACTTTGGTTGAGCCCAAGCGTGGTATCAATCTTTCACCTTACCTTGAGCAATGCACACCCGATGAGCACGCCAGCAATTGGAACGCTTGCGAAGATAAATTAGTGCGTTCGCGTCTGAGCGTCGCGCAGTTGCATTCGAGCTTCAGCTTTATCGATTCAACCGATCGATTCGTGTCGTCAATTCCATCGACGATGCCGGTCTTGGTAATTCAAGGTAAAGAGGATCATGTCCTCAGCATGGGTGGTTTGAAACGCCTGGAAGAGCGTCTCGTCTGCACAGATCAAACAGTGCAAATGTTTGAGCACCGTGGTCATATTTTGTTGGAAAGAAAAGATATCCCCGACGACACGATGCATACCGTTACAGCCTGGCTTGATAAGCACTGTGCTGACGCTCAATCGAAACTTGCTGACGGTGGATATCACGGCATGGATCTTGCGTCCTCGTTCTAATCAATCAATCCTCGGCGCCAACGTATTGCTTTTACGTGTTAAACGGGCTCTGAACTGATCGGCAGTGCATTTAGGCAAAAGCGAAGAAATCTAGCTATTTTTCTTCGCTACCCGAAAAGACTCTCCACGACATGTCCAAAACCCCCACGATTCGTATATAGAGGGATGGCAGCAGAGCTTGTAGCCGCAAGCACCCTGCCAGAGTAAACGGACAGGCTATGCCTGGCATGATGACTCTTGTCGCGCATTCAACACCCCGATTGGTACAGGAAACACATGAGTATGCTCGACTTTTTCCACGACTCGAAACCGACAACTACTCAAACCGGGTCAGACGCTTTTCATGACGAATTGCACCAGACCATCGTCACATATGGTGTTTCGAATCGAACAGTCAGCGCTGATGGTAAAAGTCTCAACGACAGTCGTGTCATCGCTCCCATCGATAACACAGTTCATTATTTCAAACAGAGTGTTCAAGTGAGTGGCACGACGGGAAATTTTCATGCGGACAAAACCGACGCGCCTGTCGTCATAAGCAAAGACGAATTCGATCGCGGAGTGGCTGAGCAGTTTAAGGCCGCTGGTGGGAAATTAGGTATCTATACGCACGGCATTCGCAACGCAGCTGGTGAAGCCGGTACCGACGCTGCTGAATTGGCCGCCGACACAGGTGAGCCGTTTGTCACTGAAGATTGGGCGTCGACCAAAGCGATCGGGCTTTTCTGGGCTGCGCATCAGGAGAAGCTGGACGATCGGGCTTCTTTCGCTAGTCAACCGATGATCGACGCCAGCGTCGAGGAGTTAGCTAAGAAATATGGTGCTGGAAATATCGATGTGGTCGCTCACAGTCGGGGCTCGATGAATCAAATCAGAGCGCTCAGTGATTTGCAGGCGCAA
>CAJCHQ010000842.1 GCA_903970295.1 Bryobacterales bacterium | reverse complement strand
ATCTTACCTTAGATGGAATCAGGGAAACCTCTTCGCAGCTGGTTGACTTGCTGTCCCGGTTTGGCTATGAAGAAGGGTATCGGGCTGGCAACGAGGTTAGCTCGACTTAACAGCCGCCAATGACAATGCGGCTCGGTGTCTTAACTGGCACTAATCCTGCGGGCATAGTTTAACTCAATCCCGCATGCCACACTGTTATGGATGCTGAGGTCAGAAGCGAGGCTGCATGAGTCCAATTGCCACATTATTGTGGACATGCAATTTATTCATCGATACCTTCGGTCAATTGTCTTTCAAGGCAGCAGCGAATGCTCCAGAAGCAATCGGTGTAATTGACCGCTGGCGTAAAATGCTGAGCAATTACTGGCTCTGGCTGGGAATTGGCACATATATAATCGAATTCTTCGTCTATCTGGCTTTTCTCGCGAACGTTCCCCTATCTCAGGGCGTTCTCATGGGCAGCGTCAATATTGTAGCCGTGATGATTGGTGGTCGCATTTTCTTCCAGGAAAAATTGACGCCGAATCGCTTGCTTGCCACTTTTCTCATCGCCACAGGCGTCACACTCGTGGGGTGGGTCAAATGACGCGCTTCTATGTAATCGGATTTTTCGTCTTGATGATCTTCGACACAATGGCGCAGATCGGTTTCAAGCTTGCCGCTCAGCATTCGGTCGCGCCCGATGCTTTCAATATTGCCGTGATTTTCGATTGGGTGGGCCATGTGCTTGGTGCACACTGGATCTATTTTTCAGTGCTCGGTTATTTAGGTGCTTTCATCACCTGGATGACTCTGCTTAAGCACGCACCGATCGGACCGGCCTTTGCTGCCTCGCATTTAGAAATTGTCAGCGTCTTGTTCGTCTCCGTATTTTTCATGCACGAATCATTGACCGTCGTACAAGTTGTCGGCAGTCTGCTCATTTTAGGCGGCATCTTCGTGCTCGCGGCGGAGGAAGATAACGAACAAAAAAAGCCTCTGACTAATGAAGCCGCTGACGCGAAGAATCGACTATTGGAAATAAATCCATAATTGGCTCGGCGATAAACAACCGCCCCATGCAAGATGGAGCGGTTGCAATCTCACTCTACTGAGAAACTT
Organism: Bryobacterales bacterium; assembly: GCA_903970295.1. Next base: position 3,471 of record CAJCHQ010000842.1, on the reverse strand, counting down.
GTTTAGCTGTTAGGTACCGAAAGAACGTCTTTCTTGCCAGCGGACCACTGTTCGATTTCATGCTGATGTTGGGGCATAATCGCACTCGGGTTTTCGATTTGATTATTGTTTGCCTGATCGTTCGTAACAGGCAACGTCACGGGGGGTGGAGGAAGCAACTCACCATTTGGCATCATCGAAATCTGCTTATTGGCATCGGCTTTCTTGAACAGATTGGTGACATCGACTGTAGCGACAGGTGTGTGATCTCTGTCGTTGCGCAGGGATAGATAAATCTTGCTGGCCACCACCGCTTTGACTAACTTTTGGGCATCATCCGGACCGACTGCGACTGTCACGGAACTGGCTGGAACAGAGGAACTGCCTGGATTTTTTTGATACATCTGACCGACGGCAATCACTTCTACGTCGGAAAGAATCGGTGCGGCTTTTGTATCGGCACCACTGCCGACCATCGCGAGAATATCGATGCGGCTTTCCGGAGCGATGAACCCAGCTACACCGGTGTTGTTATCGACAGCGAAAGTAATGGCTCGCATACCCGGTTTCAATCTCGATTCGAATCCGAGTGTGATGCCTTGCGGGGCCAGATCATGCTGCGAAACGATCATATTTGTGCTGATACCATATTTGGCAACACGGCCAGCGACTAGACTGGCCGAAGTAATGCCGTCCGCGGGAATTCGTCCCTGCTCGATTTCGCGCTCTTCCAGCGCTTCGCTGGCGATAGTCTGTCCTTCCGGAATGTCTTTGATTGCGACAACAACCTTACCTTTGGCTTCCAACTTCGCTTTCAGCGCTGTTTCTGTATCTTCTAGATGACGCTTACCGGCGTCAAGCTGATTCGTTACCATAAAAGTGATCGCTACGGCCAAGCCGACGATCACAGCCAGCATCGCTGCCGGAGGAATTCTTGTCAGACCCACTAAAAAAGCTCTCAACGGATTCATGCAACGCCACCTCGTTTAATTTACTCAATTCATCGTCGCTGGTGGTAACCCCGTAGATAATAGGAAAAACCCTGGATCATTCTCAGCAGAAAGGTCAGTACATTAGTAGGTCGAAAGTTTTCCTTGACAACTGCGAGTGACAGTTGTATCGTGATACCGGTGCAAATATCTAAATATAATTTGCATAGAAGCTCACTTCCAGAGCTTCTTAGGACGCCTTACTAAACTTACTTAGAGCACCATCTTGGCGCTTTGCGTCGCGCATAAGCTGTTGGAATTTTTCCAAAACAGTGGCGAGATCGTGCATCTAGACGAAATCGTTTCCCCGCGATTTCGCTATGGGAGGAACTTGCTATGACCAAAGGCACTGCGCCCGTGTATGTCGCACGAATTGGAGAATTGCTAGTCGGATCTGGTATCACCGATGGAGACAGTCTCGCTCAGGCTTTGCATCTGGCAAAGAAAGCGGCTTGCCCAGTCGGTCGCATTCTGCAGCTTTCAGGCACACTGAAAGAGCGTGATTTGAAGAACGCACTCGAAGCACAATTCATGATCAAGGAAGGAGAAATTTCTGCTGACTACGCGATCAGAGTTTTGCACACAGCATTCACAGGTTGTCTCACTTTTCGAGAGTCATTGCAAAGGCACGGCTGGCAACAGAATGAAGAAGAAAGTCTTGGTGAAATTGCTGAACTTTTGCTGATGTCCGGAAGCGTCAATGAAGACGACCTCAGGCAAGCCGTCGACCGCAGCGAACAAATAAATCTGCCGCTCGGTCGTACTCTTGTACTCATGGGTCTCGTGCAGCCCTTCATTATGGCTGCGGTTCTGAATGCCCTGGTGATGATCAGGAACGGACAAATCACGCATGACGAAGCAATCTCAGGCGTCCTCATGGCGATCAGGAAACACATCAGTCTGGAGCAAGCGCTGATCATGGAGGGCACGTATTGTCCACCTCACGATCACAGTATTCGCCTGGGCGAATTGCTTGGCCTAGCCGGCATAGTCAGCGAGAGCGACAATCTATATGCTGTCGAAAAAGGACTTTTATCCAAACAACAGCTCGGTCAGGTGCTCTGCGATGCCGGCCTGGTTTCGATGCACGTTGTCGAATCAGCCCTGGAATTGCAGCAAATGGTCAGTGCCAATATCCTCGACTCGCGCCAGGCTAGCGAAGTTCTCAAATTGATTCAAAAAACCGGCATTTCCGTCGCCGAGGCCGTTAGTCACAAAAAGCGCAACGGTAATCAGTGCGCGCATTTGCTCAAGCTAGCCGGCTTTATTACTGATGGAGATTTTCAGAGAGCGCAGAGCCTTGCCCGCGGATCGACTTTCGATCTGGCTCAATGCTTATACGATGCCTTCATCATCGACGAGGTATTGCTTACCAGTGCCAACGGCTGCCTCGACTTGATCAGGCAGGGCATTGTCAAAATCGAACAAGCAATAATCATTCTGCACTATTGCGTGCGTACTCGAGCCAGCGTTAACGAAGCCATGCAAGAGCTTGCTTTCACGACGCCCACTTAACGTTTGGCTGGAGCTGCCCTGGTCGGAGCCGCTTTGACAGGGGGATGCGCCTCGACAATCTTAGCCAAGCCTGCTCTTAAAGCGCCTTGATCGTTACCCAGAACGTAAGAGACGACTTCGTTTTGACCGTTCAAAAAGAGCACCGCTGGCAGTGGATTGATTCCATACTTATGCACCAAAGTTTGATTCGAAGGAGCATCGGCATCGATTTCGACAAAATTGATTTTGTCTTGAAAGGTCGACATAACTTCAGTGATCGAGCGCTTCAAGCTCAAGCAAGTGTCGACCCATGGTGCGCAAAAGAAAAGAACAGAGGGTTTGTCATTGGCCATAGCACCGGAGAGAGACATCAGTTTTAATTCTTCTTCGGTCGCTTTGGTTGATGGCCCGACGTGAGGAGCGATCATTTCGCCCGGTAGAGACAGAAGCAAACCATCAGCCTCGCGAGCGATAGCCGTGCCCCGTGCCAGTCGCAAAACTGTCTTGAATTCTTCGCCGGCTTTGGCAAAATTTCCAAGGAGTAAATAACCGCGCCCCAGACTGAGATGCCCCATCGCTTCGTGCGCCGTTTTATTGGCGTTTTCCAGAGCTTCCTCATGCTTTTCGTGCGCATCGACAGCAGGCTTTTTCAGATCACCGTTTTGATTTTTCGCCTCAGCCTTCGCTTCCGCCGCCGCAGTTTCTTCTTCGACACCTGCATTGCGATCGATCCAACTGCTGATCACGTCAACGACGTGATCGTTGAATTGTCCTTTCTCGAAAATCAAATGTTCGGAATTACCAATCAGCAGTAAATCTTTGTGTGGTGTGGCGATTTGAGTGAATAGCTCAATTGTGCTGGCGGGCTTGACCAGACGGTCGTTGGCTCCCTGCACGATCAAGGTCGGAGTTTCTGTGATCGCTTTAGCTCTGACCGAATTCTGATTCATGAACATTTGAAATTGAAGCAACTCACGAGCCGAAAGTTGCAAGCGGGAATTAGGATCGT
>CAJCHQ010000841.1 GCA_903970295.1 Bryobacterales bacterium | reverse complement strand
GGTGACTGCCAGCGTGGCTGGCTGGCCGTCGCACCGCTGCTCCATATTTGCTCCATTAACGGACGGTTTGGAGCAGAATATCAAAAACAGGCTGTTTTTCATCGCCTTGAATTGACTCCTTAGACGCCTAAGTCTTTTATTGTCAATCTCATGTCGATTTCCCAAGCTGGCCGTCGGTCCATGGCCATACCCAGCATGAGTTCAATGGTGACACTCATCCGAGTGTGTGATTCCAAGATTCAATCATTCGATCAGAAAGTCACCTTGTTCCCAAGGTTGTAAGCCGGTGTTCGGTCGCCATCGAAGCACGTATGGTCCCTTCTTCAGCATGGAAATATCGACTTTGGCTTTCAGAGCCAGCACGCCATTAGCTTGTGGGAAAACTTTCCCGCTGTACTTTGCAACCGGGTTCGATACTCGATCAGCTTGAATGATCTCGAGAATATAATCTCCCGTCTGGCTTCCGTCAGGAAGGATAATTTGTAGTTCGTCGATGGAAGGAGCTAGAACGCGGTGCGGCTCTTGCGAAGCTCGCTGTGAGAGAGTGCCGCGAAAATCGAGGACACCGACAATCGGTGGGAGGTTATTTGCGATAACCTGAACACCCTCCTGCTTTATCAGTTTTGGCCAGAATTGGATCGCCAGCACGATCAAAAGAATCGCCGCCGCCGCTCCGCAATCGCCAACAGCCAAATCCTTCTTTGCCGCTCCCGCTGTCTTCGCCGGTCGCGAAATTCCTTGAATTGCATGTAGCATGGGGAGCAGTTCTGAATATGAGTAATGGCAGGATCGAGCGGTGGAAGCTGTCGCTCGGCAGCCGCTTTGAGGATGTCTGCAGATGGGCAACCCAAGCCGATTTGGATTCGGATGGGCAACGAGGAGCCACTGTTCCAGTTGTTCAACGGGGTCAGGGGCGTTTTGTCGAAGCTGCTGCGAGTCAGTCACCGGGACTTGTTACCGTCCTTTCTGTATAGCGCCGAGCCATCGGGTGCCAGATAGTCACTCAAAAGTTTCTTGGTTCTCTCCAATCGTTTCCGGCTGCTGGTTACAGTGATATTCAAAGCGAGGGCAATGGCCTTATGATCGTAGTCGGAAAGGGCATGCAGGAAGAAAATCTGACGATCCAATTCACTCACCAGCGCGAGAGCCTCCGCGACAATTAGCTTTTGTTCCTGGCTCACTGTACGGGAGGGACCCGCTGTCAGATCCAGCGCCTCTGGCTCGTAGACCACCGTCTCGGGGTCGTTCGCCGCTCATCTGACTGTGCGCTGCGGATGTCTCTGCCTATAACGGTCTTAGCATACTGATACAGGTTCCTAACAGTCCCGCTGAGCAGTGTCAGGATTGCCAAAAATCTTGGGTGTTTAAGAGTAGAGGGGTAATTTTTCGGACACGATGCCTACGGAAGTCCCCAAAACTGATGTTGAGGAGCGAAACGTGAATTTTCTACCTAATGGCGACCTAGGCCACAGACTGGAATCCAGAGAACTGCCCGTGAATGCCGCTCGCAGCCGTTCCAAGCTGATCGAGCGGAGCTGGGAGAGCGCGATCCACCGTGTTTTACGACGGTGCCGCGTGAGAACAAGCCTCCAGCGTCATGCAATCAACCGAGCCTTTAAAGTATCGAGTCGATCTACAACACGAGTGGTTGTCATCGATGTCCAACCTGGTGCAAACATCCATTGTAATGCGGGTGGGCCTGAATCCGGAGTATTCGCTTGAGCCACCAAGTCGATCGCACAGGCATGCTCGACGCCTCCGGCCAACAGGTGTGTGTTGACGCGAACCCAAAGACTTTAACTCGACCGATGCATACCAGTACGCCGGAAGAAACCAAAATCGATTTGACTATGTCGGACAATCGCGACGAGTTTGTGAAACGCCTGTGCCAACGTCCCGATGATGACGCTCTCACAGTTCAGGACTTTGGCGAGTTGGCAGCGTGGTATTTGAAGACTGCTGAGGGACGTGTTTCAAACCAGTGGTATGGTTCTCTGCGTTGTTTGTTTGAGAGACAGATCCGCCCAAAAATCGGAGATCGCGTCGCCGCCGAGCTCAAAAAAGTGAAATTCAACAAACGATTAACGCCACGCCGCCGATCCAACATCAAGTAGCAAAAGTATCGTAGGGAAATGCCTTACACACATCCGTGCGGTCTTTAACTCGGCGATCGACGATGGAGTATTGGAACGCAATCCGGCCTTGAGGGTGAGCGCACCGCCGACTCGACGCACAGATCAGCGATTTTTGACGATCGAGCAAAGTCGCACTCTGCTTCAGGTTGCATATGCTACCAACCAGCGGGATTACATAATTCTTAGGATTTTTGTAGGATGTGGATTGCGGCCCAGTGAGCTATTCGCTCTCAGAGTGGATGATACTTTGACTGGCGAGTTGCGAATTGATGAGACCGTCATCGGTTACTCCGTCACGGATCAAACCAAGACCGAGGGGTCGCGCGCGACGGTAACACTGGCAGCGGGGTTGGAGCGTGAGCTTCGGGACTATATAAGGGTGTTCAAAATCAGGGACTATCTATTTCCATCCGAGACGGGACGAACTCCAATCATGCCTGATAATTACCTCGATCGTCGGCTGAAGAAACTGGGTGTTTTGGCCCACTTGTTTTTGGAAACCCGTATTTGCAAGAATGGCAAAAAGATTGTAGTCTCCGGTTTGAACCACCAAATTATTGCGTCGAACGACAGCGACGCAGGCACAGAGATTGGGCAATACAAAGGAAGTTCAAAATTTGCTTCGGCACACGAACCCAAATACAACTTTGATGCACTACATCAAGACGTTGGAGCCCGGAGTCACCGCACTAGCTGAGGCACTGGACGCTGAGTTAAAACCATCGACGTGCGGCAAGGATGAGACGCTGTGAGTGCCCCATCAATTACCCCATCAATATCCGCTGTAAAGTGCTGCAAAGCGCCATCGGATGCTCATCGGTGCGACGAAAAATCAACAAGTTACACTGGTTGTTCGATGTTTCATCAGCCTTCTAGGCTGAGGGTCACAGGTTCGATCCCTGTCACCCCTACCATTAACTTCAACATTTCCAACGTTTTAAGGGCAGAGAGTCGGTTAGTGCCTCTGCCCAGCTGGGAATCTGGCACCCAATTCACGCGCAATTTAACACCAGACCGGCTCTTGGCTGTGATCCTGTGCCGTCGTTGGAGTTGAAGTCGACGTGTTGGAGTTGAAGTCGACGTACCAATCATCAACTGCTTTTTTGGTGTCGCCGTCTAAAGGCTTCTGATAATGCTTCAGGTCATGGCCGCGTGGTGTGCCTACTTAGTCGAGAGCCGCCCATTCGGCAAGCTGATCCTCACAATGCGACGGCTCTGACGTATGGCCAACAATCCAAGTGGCGGCCAACTTCCTTTAACGCCGTTCAGTGTTCCCATTCTCTTAACCGCACTGTAGCGATCCTGACGCCGCAGAGCACCCATTTCACCGCATGTGAAAAAGGGGTTGCGGTATGACTGAGGATGGAATGTCAAGAACAAACAAATGCTCTTGGAGAGACGTCGTTCCATTGGCGGGAATTGCGCGCCAAGGCAACTTTCCGCCCGTTTGCTGCTAAACACCCTACTTTGAAAGAATAGCGGTGGAAATAGATTTGCGAGGATCACTTTGTCGAACTCAGATGTAAGCCGTCGAACATTTATGGGAGCTGCAATCGCCGCTCCGCTGGCCACTGCGGCGGCGAAAGAAGATTGGATCGATTTGTTCGATGGAAGAAGCATGACCGGCTGGCAGCCAAGCGAAAACAAGGAATCCTGGAAGGTTGTGGATGGCGCGCTTGCCGCAGATGGACCGCGTTCGCACCTTTTCTATAGGGGGCCTGTGCACGGGGCGGACTTTAAGAACTTTGAGATTGAAGTGGAGCTGACGACCAACCCAGAGTGCAATTCAGGTGTTTACTTTCATACGCAATACCAGG
>CAJCHQ010000840.1 GCA_903970295.1 Bryobacterales bacterium | reverse complement strand
GATCGGATAATTTCGCCGCTTGATCGATTGCCTCTTCGGAAATCGTCAATCTGTGATGCTCTTCATATTTAGGACGCAATCCGCGCAGGATCTCGATTGTTTCGTCGACTGACGGAGGATCGATGATTACTGGTTGGAATCTGCGCTCCAGGGCAGCGTCTCTTTCGATGTGCTTTCTGTATTCGTCCATCGTCGTGGCACCGATACATTGCAACTCGCCTCTAGCCAGAGCAGGCTTGAGGATGTTGGCAGCATCGATAGCGCCTTCGGCGGCACCGGCTCCGATCAATGTGTGCAATTCGTCGATCACGAGCATGACGTTTCCGGCTGCTCGAATTTCGTCCATGATTTTCTTGAGGCGCTCTTCGAACTCGCCTCGGTACTTGGTGCCGGCTACGAGCAAACCGATATCGAGCATGACAATCTTCTTGTCGGAAAGAATATCGGGCACATCCGAATTAGAAATTCTGATCGCTAATCCTTCGGCAATTGCTGTCTTACCTACACCGGGCTCACCGATCAGAACTGGATTGTTCTTAGTGCGGCGTCCCAAAATTTGAATAACGCGCTCGATTTCTTTTTCACGACCAACGACTGGATCGAGTCGATTTTCTTGCGCGGCTTGAGTCAAATTCAAACCGAATTCGTCGAGTGTCGGTGTTTTCGAACGTCCAGTACCCGTGGCGGTGGAACCACCGGTGGTGGCAGCGCCGCTTTCACCAAGCAGGCGAATGACGTGACTTCGGACTTTCGTCAAATCGACGCCGAGGTTCTCGAGCACTCGAGCCGCGACTCCTTCACCCTCTCGAATCAGACCGAGCAACAGATGCTCAGTGCCGATGTAATTGTGTCCGAGTTGTCTGGCTTCATCCCAGGATAATTCCAGCACTCGTTTAGCCCTTGGCGTGAACGGAATTTCTACCGCTACGAACCCCGAACCACGACCAATGATCTTTTCAACTTCTACTCGAGCGTCTTTCAGGTTCACTCCCATAGACTTGAGAGTCTTGGCAGCAATACCTGTACCTTCGCCAATCAGCCCGAGTAAGATTTGCTCCGTGCCCACAAAATTGTGGCCTAACCGGCGCGCCTCTTCCTGCGCAAGCATGATCACTTTGATCGCTTTTTCGGTGAATCTTTCGAACATGGCGGCTTTGCGCCTCCCTAGACTCCGATAATGTGATTACATTCTAACATCACGTCTGGGTCTCGCTCCGCTTGCGACCAGACATTCTCTTATGAATTAGTGAAGATTGTGCCCAGCGCCCAAAAAAAGTTCCGTGCAAATCTGACAGATCTTAGTCAGTGTCTTAACACGATGCTCTTTTTCGGCGGACTGACAGCCCCAAAGCATATCGTCTGCGCATCGAGGTTGCCATGGACAACTTCTGGCAGCAATGCTTTCAAGCGGTCGCGTCAGTTCAGTCAGTCGAGCGCAAACTCAAGTTCAGGCGGGCACCTCTTCTTTCGGTGTACTCGACTGTCCGGCATAGACTTCTTTGCCAGTAATGGGCTGCGCAAATGAACATTCTTTCGCTGAGCAAGCGATCTGATCGCCGCGCTTGAGAGTTTTGTACACGAGCATGCTGCCGCAGAGCTGACAAATATTAGTGCCATCCGGTCCACCACTGAGAAGGGGCGGGTACCAGTAAGCGGAATTGCATTGGTTGGCTTTATAGTTGCTGCAACCATAAAACAATTTGCCACGATGCGACTTCTTCTCGACGATCTGACCACCGCAACCTTCGCGGCTGCACAGCACACCTGTCGTTTTTAGAATCGGTCTCTTCTCGGTGCAAGTTTCAGAAGAGCAAGCGAGATAATCGCCATAACGGCCATAGCGAATCACCATCGGTGAACTGCAAGTCTGACAAACTTCGACTGTCGGGCGATCTTCCGGAACCGGCAGACCGTCTTTAGTCAACGCAATTTTAGTTTTGCATTCGGGATAATCTTCGCACCCGAGAAATTGTCCAAAACGCGAAGAACGAATCAACATCTTCTTTCCGCAAGTCGGACAAAGTTGATCGGAAACGATCACGACCTTGTTCATATTCTCTTCGGCTTTTTTCAGAGTCTCACCGAAAGGTTGATAGAACTCTTTCAACATGATGCGCCAGTTGACCTGGTCATCTTCGATCTGGTCGAGATTATCTTCCATTTTGGCCGTGAACCCTACATCCACAATCGATCCGAAATGCTCGACAAGCAGCAGATTGACTGCTTGTCCAAGCTTTGTCGGCACGAGTGTTTTGCCTTGCTTCTCCACATATTTGCGATCGACGATCGTGGAAATAGTGGCTGAATAAGTAGACGGTCTGCCGATTCCCAGTTCTTCCAACATCTTGACCAAACTGGCATCGTTGTAGCGAGGCGGGGGTTGAGTGAAGTGTTGAGCGGACTCGATTTGCTTTAATTTCAGAACTTCGGCTTTGGTCATTTCCGGCAATTTGACTTGTTCTTCGTCTTGATCGCCTTCTGCACCAACGCTGTTGTTTTCTTCGTTGGCCTGAGCTTCCGCGGCAGAACTGGCACCATGACTGTAGACAATCGTGAAACCGGCGAATTTAGTTTCAGAAGCCGATGCTCTGAAGATGGCCTCTCCGGCTTTGATTTCAACAGTGCGCGTGAGGATTTCAGCGGCGCTCATCTGACTCGCTAAAAATCTTTCCCAGATCAATTTGTAGATCTTGTACTGATCCGAAGAAAGATATTGCTTGATCGATTCAGGCGTGCACTCGGGTGAGGACGGGCGAATCGCTTCGTGGGCATCCTGAACATTCTTGCCTTTGCGTGTGTAAACGCGTGGCTTATCAGGACAATACTCTTTTCCGTAGCGATTTTTGATGTACGTCAACGCCTCTTCCTGAGCCGTTTCCGCAACTCTGGTGCTGTCTGTTCTCATGTACGTGATGAGACCGACAGGACCCTGGCTACCCAGCTCAACTCCTTCGTACAGCGTCTGAGCGACGGTCATCGTCTTCTTCACTGCATAACCGAGGCGAGTCGATGCATCGCGTTGCAATGTCGAAGTGATGAATGGCGGCAATGGCTGACGCGTACTGGCTTTCTGCGTCACGGAAGCAACTTTGAATTCTTCCTTCTCTACGCTTTTGACAATCTGCTTGGCTTGCTTTTCGGTCTCGACCACCATCGAATTAGCGGAAGATTTTTCCGATGCAGAGATCACACGCTTGCCTTGCCAATTAGCTAGAGGCGCCAAGAATGCTGTTTTTGAGCGGTTCTTAGTCAGTTCCGCTTTGATCGTCCAATATTCCTTTGCATCAAAATTTTCTACTTCTGATTCTCTTTCGCAGATCATTCGCACTGCCACGCTTTGTACGCGACCAGCCGAACGGCCATTGACTTTGCGCCACAGCAACGGGCTGATTTTGTAGCCGACCAGGCGATCTAATACACGCCTGGCTTGTTGAGCATCAACCAGACGGCGGTCGATTGCTCGCGGCTTTTTCATGGCCGCTAAAACTGCATCTTTGGTGATTTCGTTGAAAGCAACGCGATGCAATCTCTTCTTGGGAATACCCAAAACTTCAGACAAATGCCAGGCAATCGCTTCCCCTTCACGGTCAGGGTCTGGCGCCAGGTAGACATGGTCGGCGGTCTTGGCAGCTTCGCGCAATTCGTCAACCGTGTTCTGCTTGTCCGGCAGAATCTCATATAAAGGTTCAAAATTCTTTCGCACGTTAACGCCTAGCTTATTGCGAGGCAGGTCACGTACGTGCCCAACGGTGGATTTAACCTCAAAATCTTTGCCGAGGATTTTGCCAATAGTCTTGGCTTTTTTTGGCGATTCAACAATTACGAGCGATTTAGACATGTTTCACACATACACAGAGAAATGGCACCAATCGGCACCTGTCAAGATATGGTCACGAGGGCCGAGTATAACACGCAAGTCAACGTCCTCCTGGAAAGGTACTATTGGCGGTCATTGAACTGGCGAGGCGAATAAAGATATCTTTTTTGCCGCTGGGGCGTCCATTTCGGCCGCCGTGGTTTTAAGTTAAAAGGCGCTTATGAATTCGCAACAACTCGACCAATCGACTTGAATATCTTTTCAACCAACACCTCTGAACCTGGCCCCCTGGACTCAATGACAACCTGTCGTCCCTCCCCTTCCTTATATTCACTAGTTTCGGAATCGAGGGCGATTTCCTTAACTGTTTCGTCATAAGCGAGGCGAACTACTAAATGGTCGAGTGGGGCGAGGAAGTTATGATCTGATAAAGACGGCTGGGTCAAAAGGTCGGCCCATTCAATAATAACGATTCCCGGACCGGAAAGAATTTCGGACAGCTCCACCGCCAGCATGGGTGCCATGGCCACAGCTTCACCCTCGGAAAGACGGTAGAGGTCCAGATGATAGAGGGGCAAGCGCCCGGAGTGGTACTCGTTCATCATCGTGAAAGTGGGGCTGCTGACCACCTCGTCGATGCCCAGAGCCTGAGCCACCCCTTGAACCAAACGAGTTTTTCCAGCGCCAAGCGGACCGAGCAAGGCGACGATCGCGCGCTCTTCAACAGCTCGGGCGAAAGCAGCCGCGAGCGCATCCGTACTTTTCAGATCGGGCAATTGGAGCTTGAAATATTTGGCTGCATTGGTTGGATTGGTCGACATTAGCCGAAGCTCTCCAGAAAAAAGCGCGCGGCATGCAACTTATGTCAGCAAGCGCGCGCTCTGCTGGATTATATAACCCGGCTGCAGCTATTCAATTTTAAAAAAGCGGTCTCAGCCCAGGACGAGTGCGAGTTTTGACCCGGAATATCCCAGGTGGGGAACCTCCTTAACGTTTTTCCGTTTCCTATTCCGCATGCGCTTGTTGAGTGTTACCAAACAACGGTTCGTTTGTCGTCGTACGCGAACCCTGGCATCATCCGGCTCATAGGTATACGTCTTCGTTTCGAGACGGAACCCCGATTACTCGATTTTTGTAGGACAAAACTTTTTGAAGGCTCTGTCCAAGACCGAGACTAAATGAATCATAGAAAACCCGGTGCCGGCTGTCAATCGAAAAACAGCCCGTTTATTTGCGGAAAGAATGATTGGCGGCGCGCCTGGCGGGAAATAAAGACTTGAAGTCGTTTTCTTAATTCAGAACTTCTTGCCATGCTTGCTAGATCCGGTTTGGATCACGCGCTCACCACATTTAGTATCATAAATCCTGGCATTTGCGGTGCAAGAATTTCAGTAAATGATTTGCAATAAAGTAACAGCCGTTGATTAATTGGTGCCAGGAACAACCTGTCCGCGGACTTCGCGATTGACTCTAGGCGCTTGGGCTTGCAACCTTTTCTGCTCAGCTCTAGCTGCATCTATTTCATCCGGAGATGCGGGATTGATTCTGGCCGTGGCCGGATGCGGGTCCGGATATTGCGATTGCGACTTAGCAGGCGAATAATTACGCACGAATAAATCAGTGCCTGCATGCTGCAACTCAGGGGTTCCAGGCAAATTCTTAGTGATCAGATTCTTTTCCAAATTGGACACCGCTTCGTCGACCAGGTCGCTTCTTTGCTTGGAGTACAGCTTCAGCTCCACTTGCCTCTGCTCGGCTCGGGCTTTGGCTATGCGAGCCATTTCGTCGGCGTTCTTTTGGACCGCATCGGCGCGGGTAGCCGCGATTTGACGATCTTGAGGATAGGGACTGTTTGCCATACGGCCATTGATAATCGCGTCGATCTCATCTCTAGCATTGCGTTGAATGCTCTGGGCTTCGACTTCGGCAGTGGTGTTGTATGCCTTCGTCAAAGACTCACCGACCTGCTTGTGTCTTAATTTCTCTCGCTCTGCTTGATCGTGGATGGCGGCGACTTTCTGTTTGCTCGGCGCTTTCGGGTCGCTGAAAAAATATCGCTTCATCGATTCAGTCGCTTTAAGCGGCTCGTCTTCCGCTTCTGGCTCGGCAACTTTGGTGTTGTAGGTGAGGAGGGCTTTGCGGCAATATCCGGAGACCGGGCCGTATGGGTCGAGGCGATAGGAGCGCTTGAACTCTTCCACAGCTTCGTCATGCCTGTTTAAGTAAACCAGGGTGTCAGCCAAATAATAATGAGCTGTCGCGCTCGCCGGATCTTCCGCGATCGCTTCTCGCAGCTCAATTTCGGCTTTTTTATATTGGCAGACTTGAAAATCGCGAATGGCAGCACTTAGGTAGCCAGCAGCCTTTTGCTTCTCAGACTGAGCTTGCGGGGATGCGGTTCGAGCAGCACTAGCACCGAGGACCGAACTTGCACCGAACACTGCTATCAGAGCGGAGATGGACGCCATGCGAGATAGCCCCTTCGAGGGTATCAACAATTGACGATTTCGTCGCTTCGGCGATTTCATTTCTGAACCATGGAATCGTGAATAATCGGTCGCACAGCCATCAACAAACTAACGCTCTGACACAACTATACTGCAACTCGCGCAAAGCACAAAGGGTAAATATCCCATGCCCCACGAGTGCACTTATATTTCGCTTGTTTCCGCTTGCGCTCATCTACTGGCGCGAAAATCGGATCGTTCGCTCAGGCGATCAACTCGATTGTCGCACCTTAGTCGAATCAATCACTGGACCTTCACGTCCATTCGAACGTGGTCTCTCGAGAAGATCCGGAGCGATTTTCGGCTGTTCGGATTTCTCGGCGCCGCTCGTCACACCAGTTTGATTTTCGTAAGTCGAGTTTTCAGATTTGGAGACATTTATAGCCGGAATGGCAGAATCACTCGTTGGTCCCTGATTTTCACCAAAGTCTGCGTCGGACAAACCGCTCGTCTTTTTCTTCTTGAATAAATCCGGATACTGTCGCTTCAGCTTACATAATTCATTCAAGCTGTCTTTGGCAGGTTCGCATGAAGGGTTGACCTTAATCGCCTTTTCGAGAATGCGTTCGGCACCGGAGTAATCTTCGGCTTTACTCAAGATTGCCGCTAGTTGCACATAAGCATCGATCAGCTTAGAGTCGAGAGTGATAGCGCGTTTTTCAGCCTCTGCTGCTTTTTCCAGATTGCCCAGGTGAAAATGGGCGATGCCCAAATCGTAGTAAGCAATGGCGTTGGTTTGAACCATTTTGGTCGCGGCTTCGAATTCAGTTACAGCCGCATCCCAGTCACTTTTCTCGGCAGCAGATTCGCCGGTTTTGACATGCTGTTTCGCCACGTCGGCG
>CAJCHQ010000839.1 GCA_903970295.1 Bryobacterales bacterium | reverse complement strand
CGTGACTGCGCCAGTGCATCCACTCGACACAAATTTGAAGATCGACCGAAACATTCTTGGCATGGCTTTGTTCATCGGTTCCGAGTCTATTTTCTTTCTCTTGCTGATTCTCGCGTACGTCAATTTCCATAACCAATATGGCACTGGTGCGATGGCAGCCTGGCATCTCGATGTTTTGAAGACCGGAATGTTTTCCATTGCCCTGTTCGCCAGCAGCTTTACTTTATGGCTTTCCGAGAAAGCTCATGCCAAACAAAGCGGTATGGCAATCTTTTGGCTATTGGTCACGATTGCCCTCGGCACTACCTTCATAGCCGGACAAGGAATAGAGTACGCAGGGCTGATCCAGGAGAATTTGACAATCAGTCGAGACATGTTCGGCAGTACTTTTTTCACACTGACTGGCTTTCACGGCTTCCACGTCATTGTCGGGCTGATACTTTTGACGGTAGCGCTCCTGGCCATGGTGCACGGCAAGAGGCAGCATGAAATAACGGAAGTAGGATTGACTTGCGTCTCGATGTACTGGCACTTCGTCGACGTTGTTTGGATAGCTGTCTTCTCGGTTGTCTATCTGTGGAGATTCATAAAATGACACCCGAGCTGATACAACTGCTTAAGTCACACTGGGAGCCGGTCCCATCGATTGCTATTGGTTTGATAGCGCTGCTTGTCGCTTATCTCTGGGGCACGAAATTTAAATTCACCTGGAAAACTGCCACCTTCATTTTCGCTATCGCTATTCTCTGGATTGGCTTGATGTCCCCCCTAGACGAGCTCGGCGACGAGTATCTCTTCAGCGCCCACATGACGCAACACATGATTTTGGAATTCATCGGTCCGGTCTTCATCGTCGCTGCTCTACCCGAAGACATGGTCCAGAGCTGGCTAAAAGTTCCGGCGCTAAAGTTCGCGGAGAAAGTTCTCGGCAATCCAGTTGTCGCGCTAACAGTCGCTACAATAGTTATGTTGGTCTGGCACGTTCCGCCAATTTATGATGTCACGTTGGAAAACGAGACGGTTCACATTATCGAGCACGTTACCTTCATGGTGTCTGGCACGATGCTCTGGTGGCCGGTATTCAAGCCGATTCCCGAAGGACGTTTGAGGCCGCTGGCGGCAACGGTCTATTTGGCGGTCGCTGGTTTTCTGGCATCGATCCTCGGTATGATCTACACGATGTCGGATGTGCCGTTTTATGCTGCTTACGCTAATCCGCACGATCATCATAATTTGCTGCCGATGATTCGCGAGCAGTGGGGATTAACTCAGCTCGAGGATCAAAAGCTGGGTGGCGCGATCATGTGGGTGATCTGCACGCTGAACTTTTTCTGTGCATTGATGGTAGTCATGCTCGAATGGATAAAAGAAGGGGAGGGCAATAATGTCCCAACAACAACCTGATCCTATAAAAGAGTCGTTAGCGGCATCCTTGCCCGAGCCTGCGCCAGCAAAATCCGCGACGGCGCCTTTATCGGTCGACAATTACGAACAGGAATGGGTGCCAGGAGATCAGCTCCAGCTACTTCGCATTCCGCCACCGACAGTCTGGCCCGCGACAGTGGCACTGGGCATCACTGGTATTGCATTTGGTGTCGTCACACATTGGATATTGTCAATGGCCGGTTTATTTCTTTTCCTGTTAGGCGCAAATGGTTGGATTGAGGACTTAAAAAAAGATGTGCTGTAACGACCCAGAATCAACAGAACCGAAAAAACCAGTTGAAGAGCCAAAAGTATCGATAGACTGGTCAAATGTTCTAATCAACCGAGACGAGTTTCTGAAACTTGTCGCTGCCGCGTCGGCAGCTTTCATCGGACTTGTCGTAGCCATTCCCGGCATTGGCTTCGCATTCGAATACTTCCTGGTGCCACGACGGGAAGATTGGATTAAAGTCGGACCCCTGGAAAATTTTGAAATCGGTAAAACCGTCGACGTTGTTTTCACCGACACAACCGGCACACCCTGGGATGGCGTTTGCGCAAAACGGTCCGCCTGGTTGCGACGCGTGGATGAAAACAATTTCCAGGCGTTCGCTGTCAATTGTACGCATTTAGGTTGTCCGGTCCGCTGGGAAGCTGGTGCATCGCTCTTCATGTGCCCGTGTCACGGTGGCGTTTATTACAACGATGGTAAAGTCGCCGGCGGGCCGCCGCCGAGACCGTTGCATCGATACCCGACACGCTTAGCAAAAGGTCAAGTAGAAATCAAAGTAGGTCCAGTGCTGGATGAAGGTTAGATGGAATCAAAATGGCAAATCTTGTGGACAAAGCGTTGGCGTGGCTCGAGGACCGGACGGGTCTAGTTAAGCCGTTCTTGCATGTGATGTTGCATCCGGTGCCGGGCAAGTCGACATGGGCATACGTCTTTGGCACTGCAATCATGACTTCGTTCATTGTGCAATTGGTTACTGGTGTTGCCCTATCGACAATGTACGTGCCCAGCGGTGGCGAAGCATGGGAGAGCATCAAATGGATAACGGAGAAAGTTCCATTCGGTTCCTGGCTGCGCGCGACCCACTATTTTGGTGCTTCGGCGATGATCATCTTTGTCGGATGCCACGCTATTCGCACTTATCTTTTTGGATCGTTTAAATTCCCCCGCGAGCTCAACTGGATAAGCGGCGTATTTTTGTTATTTCTCACTGTCGCCATTGGTTTCACCGGACAGGTTTTGCGCTGGGACCAAACCGCCGTTTGGACAGTCGCGGTCGGTGCCGAACAAGCCCTGCGCGCGCCTTTTATCGGCAAGTCGCTCGTGCGTGTGTTGCTGTCGGGCGAGCAGGTGAACGCATCGTCGTTGAGTCATTTCTTCGCCATGCACGTTTTTATTTTTCCAGTGCTTTTGATCTCTCTGATTGGTCTGCACGTATGGCTGATTCTGCACAATGGAATTTCTGAGCCACCGGTGGCGGGCAAACCAGTCAATCCTGAAACCTATCGCGAAGAATACAAAGAACTTTTGAAACGCGAAGGCAAGCCGTTCTGGCCCGATGCTGCTTGGCGTGATGCAATTTTCAGCTCAATAGTTGTGATCGGCATCTGCGCGTGCGCACTCTATTTCGGTCCGCCAGCGATTGAAAATCCCCCGGATCCCTCGCTCATCAATGCCGAACCGAAACCCGACTGGTACCTGACCTGGTATTTTGCCTTGTTGGCGCTGGTGCCGGCAGGAATCGAAGACTGGTTCATTCTCCTTTTTCCCGTGTTCCTGGTTGTGGGAATGCTGCTACCACCTTTCATTTCGAACAAAGGCGAGCGCAGTGCCAGGCGTCGTCCATGGGCTGTGGCAATCGTCGTCATTGTCGTCGGCTCAATCCTCGCGCTCTGGAGAGAGGGCATCAACGAGTATTGGACACCTAAATTCGCAGCCAAGCCTCTTCCGCAGCAATACATCGGTCCAACGAGCGGACCAATAGCTGATGGAGCAAAAGTCTTCAACGACCGCGGCTGCCTGTATTGCCATATGATCTCCGGATACGGCGGCAAACGTGGTCCAGAACTGACCGATGTAGGCGAGCGATTAACCCGCGATCAAATAACGATCAGGATCGTCAACGGTGGCGTCAACATGCCGGCTTATGCAGGAAACATTACACCAAAAGAACTTGCCGATGTGACAAAGTTCTTGGAGTCACGGCGTCCCCATGGCATCCCGAACGATTCATCGAACCCAATCAAGCCGGCCCAGGTGCCCGAGTCACCAGACGCGCATCAGCATGCCGAGGCAAAAGCACCCCAAGCGCCCGAATCAGCAGACGCGCACCAGCATGCCGACGCACCCGAACGACCCAACTAAATGGCAGGAGAGTCAAAAGTAATTATGCAGAAAACCAGCATCCCACTCAAACAAATGGCAGCGTGGAAGGCTCTCGAAGATCATCAAGCTAAAATCAAAGGCACTACGCTACGAGATCTTTTTGCTGAAGATTCGACCCGCGGCGAAAAAATGAAAGTCGAAGATGTAGGCATCTATTTTGATTATTCGAAAAACCGCATCACCAACGAAACACTGACGTTACTTCTGCAGCTAACCAAAGAGTGCGGATTGAAAGACCGTATCGAAGCGATGTTTCGCGGCGATAAAATCAACGTTACCGAAGGTCGTGCCGTTCTGCACGTCGCCCTGCGCGCTCCCAAATCCGAGAAAATCGTGGTTGACGGGGAAGACGTGGTGCCGCAAGTACATGCCGTGCTCGACAAAATGACCGCCTTCGCTAACCGCGTCAGAAGCGGTGAGTGGAAGGGACACACGGGTAAGACGATCCGCAACGTAATCAATGTCGGCATTGGCGGCTCGGACCTCGGTCCGGTGATGGCGTATGAAGCGCTTAAGCACTACAGCCGCCGCGATATGACTTTTCGTTTTGTTTCCAACGTGGACGGCACTGACTTTGTCGAAGCAGTGCAAGATTTAAGCGCCGACGAAACTCTATTCATAATTTCCTCGAAGACTTTTACGACTCTCGAAACAATGACCAATGCTCATTCCGCCAGAGATTGGTTGATCAAATCATTGAAAGACGAAGCGTCGGTCGCTAAGCACTTTGTTGCCGTGTCGACCAATGCCCAGGAAGTAAGCAAGTTTGGTATCGATACTGCCAATATGTTCGGCTTCTGGGATTGGGTTGGTGGCCGCTATTCGATGGATTCAGCCATCGGTCTATCGACAATGTTGGCTGTCGGTCCGGAAAATTTCACAGCCATGCTTGATGGCTTCCATGAGATGGATGAGCATTTCCGCAATACTCCCTTGAGCGCAACCTGCCGGTTTTGATGGGACTATTAGGTTTCTGGTATAACAACTTTTTCGATGCTCAGACGGTCGCGGTGCTGCCCTACGAGCAGTACATGAAGCGTTTCCCAGCATACCTCCAGCAGTTGACCATGGAAAGCAACGGTAAACACGTCACCCTCGATGGTGCCACCGTTGATTACCAAACCGGTCCTGTTTACTGGGGCGAGCCCGGTACGAATGGTCAACATTCGTTTTATCAGTTGATTCATCAGGGGACTAAATTTATCCCGTGCGACTTGATCGGATTTGCAAAATCTCTCAACCAACTCGGCGACCATCACGATTATTTGATGGCTAATGTTTTTGCCCAGGCAGAAGCCCTGGCCTTCGGTAAAACTGCCGAACAAGTTAAAGCCGAGGGTACCCCCGATTGGTTGGTGCCACATCGCACATTCGATGGCAACCGTCCTACCAATGTATTTTTGCTCGAGAAGCTAACGCCACAGGCTCTGGGTAAATTGGTAGCACTCTATGAGCACAGCGTCTTCACGCAGGGTACCATCTGGAATATTGATTCATTCGACCAGTGGGGCGTCGAGCTCGGTAAGAAGCTGGCGCAAAAAATCATCCCAGAATTGAAGCAAGGCAGCGATGCTAAACTCGATCACGACAGCTCAACCAATACTTTGATCAAAAAGTACAAAAGCTGGAAGTAGCGAGACTCGAGTCTGCGATTGGTTCCGCCACAACTTAACCGCCGCCGTGCAAATGATGGTAGAACTTGATCAAGGATGGGCCCAACACAAGCAACATCAATGAAGGCATAATAAAAAACCAGAGTGGAAATGCCATGTAAATCGGCATCTTCAAAGCCTTTTCCTCAGCCTGTTGGCTCTGTTTCTTACGAATGAATTCGCTTTGCGCCCGCAAAATTCTAGCGACGCTGAGCCCCAACTTAGTCGCCTGACCGAGAGCCGAACCAATCGTCTTCAATTCATCGACACCTGTGCGATTGTACAATTCTTGATAGGCTATATCGCGATCCAATCCCAGAAATATTTCGCGTCCGAGAATATTCAACTCCTCATTCAAGGCTGTCGCCAGTCCGGAACCTTCAGCAGAAACCTTTTGCAAAGTTGAATCCAGACCTAATCCGGCATCAACACATAGAACCATGAGGTCAAGCGCTTGCGGCAGGTTGCTGCGAATTTGGATTTGTCTTCTTCGCACAGAGACGATCACGAAAAGATCGGGCAGCCAAAAGGTAAAGAAAGCAGCGGCTATCACCGCATACAGTGGCATCACGAACAAAAGCACAAGAGACAAGAGAGGTAAATAGATTTTGAAACTGGCAAAATCACCAAAGCTCAAATTGCTTCTCAAATTGGCTTGAACGAGCGATTTAGCAATCCACAAAAGATAGCTCTCAGGCAAAATCTGCAAACAAGATTTAGCTGGCTGCGCCAGCCAGCCAGGCCAGTGCCATTCACTCTCTTGCGACAGACCCAAAAGCACGACCAACCCGAGCACAAGGGCCGCCAGAAATTCAGGATATTCAAGAATCGCCGCTGCTTGCATCTCAAATCCTCATTGTCGACATTTTGCGCATGACCAAAACACCGACCACTTCCAAAAAGATTGCGCTCCCGAGCAGAAGTTGACCGATATTGTCGTTCATGAGCAATTGCAGGTAGCCCGGGCTGATATAGTTGAGCGCACCGGCGAGAATTACCGGCAGCATACCTACAATCAGGGCAGACAGGCGACTCTGGGCAGTGATCACTTTTAATTGCCGAGCCATTTTCAGACGTTCGCGCAAAGTGCCGTTGGTTTTATCGAGCAGCTCAGCCAAACTGCCGCCGACTTCGGCCTGAATCCCGACCGCGCGTCTCATCAAATCTAATTCGTAAGACTTGAAACGCTTTGCCGAGTAGACCAACGATTCTGAGAGAGGCTGGCCAAGGTTCATTCGGTGGAGAATATTTTCGAACTCCTCACCGCATGGTTTGGCAATTTCCTGGCCGACGGCCTTCACCGCTTGCGACACACTGTGCCCGCTGCGTAGGACAGCGACAATCAAATCGATGGCATCGGGCAATTGTTCGCAAAACTTGGTGCGTCGGGCCTCAGCCTTCGCCTTTACCACTACGAACGGCACCAGAGCCAAACAAAGACC
>CAJCHQ010000838.1 GCA_903970295.1 Bryobacterales bacterium | reverse complement strand
TGGACGGGTCCTTGATGCCCAGTATGGATTTCTTTATGTCAAAACTCTGTTTGAGATACTGTGCGGCTTTATCGAAATTTCCCAGGTCGGTCTCAACTAGGCCTAAGTTCGTATCAAGGGATGCTACGCTTCGCTGTTCACTTGCAGCTTTCGCTATTGCTAGGGCTTGCTCATAGTTCTTCTCGGCAGCCGCTAAATTCTTACTTTGATACGCCTGCGCACCTGCATCACTCAGTTGCTTGATCTGTTTGTTTGTCCCGCTGTCGTCAGCCAAGCAAGGAAACCCAACACCAAGACTGCAAGCGATGGCAATGCAAAGAGCTGCATGGGACGGCCCATTCTCGCCCGCCGATCGCTTCTTGTTTTGCGCAAGACTGTTTCTCCAGGACCTGGCCCGGGATTCCTTTCTATGAATCTGCACCACTTCCAGTGTCATTAAACATACCACCCGTTTGTCGGACAGAATATAATCACATCTGCCGGGTAGATATCTACCAGTAGATTCGGAGTGTCCATTGTCCTGATGTCAAACGATTTAGACAGACCTTCGCAGAGAAGTGAAGCGGTGTTCAAGACTACCGAAGCCGGAAAGGAGCCTGATAGTCTGGCGGTCGCTGAGCGCGCGATTTCTAGCCACATGTCTCGCTTTAACCATTAGGTAGCGACATGCAAAGCGAAGATCAAGCAAATCCCTTAGTGCAGTGTCCGGCGTGCTCAATGCCAATAGAGGCACAAGCCAAGTTCTGCAGTCAATGCGGTGCTGTGATCACTGCTCCTTCGAGGGCAGCACTTCCAAAGAGTTGACAGCTGGAACGTACGAGTTATCGACATTTCAGAGCTGGGCGGATTCGACTGTCACGACGGTCGATGGGGTATCGACGACGTTGGCTTCGTTGATCACCGGAATTGCGCCATACCAGGGCACGCCGAGGGTGAATTCCAATGGATCATTGGCGCCGTTGAATTAGTTGTTCCCGGTCGGGCACAGTTTTCCAGCAAAATGAAAAGAGGGGCGAATGATCGTCCCTCTTTTAAGCATTTAGTCGGCTCATTTTAGCCGTCTGCTAAGGCTTTGATAGTCTTCTTTTGTCTCTGCAAACCTCTTGCTTTTGCTTGCTGGAACTTACTATCACGCGCTTCATCTACCGGGTACACACTGAAGCCTTTGCCGTCAGTGGTGATCTTGAGCTGCGTGTCATCGGTGATGTTTAGCAGCTCGAGCATCGCCCGGTCGAGAGTCAAAGCCCTCCCATTACCGTGCTTTGCTATCCTCTTTATCATCGATTTACCTCCTGTCGGACCGAATCGCGCTACCAAGCACAACTCCCACATAATTAGTATACCGCTAGGACGCCTTATGTAAACCGTAGTTCCACCATTTAATACACGATTAAAGTACAAAAGTTATACCCTTGTTCTATTTCTGTTATAATTTGGCAGGGGAAATAGGTAAATGGCAATGGACTATCTTAGGTACGATGAGCTGATTGACCTGCACAGGGAGATATTAGAGGCGGAAGAGCATACTCACTTTGACGAGAACCGAGTCAAATCCATTATGGGATGCATTGAAGGCGGTGCGTTTGGGCAGCTGTATCATCCAACAGTTATTGAAGTAGCTGCCGCTTATCTCTTCTATTTTGCCCGAAATCAAGCCTTTGCGCAGGGTAACAAGCGCACAGCCGTTTTGGCCTGTGATACCTTCTTGGACATGAATGAGTTGCCTCTGCAGGGTGAAATCGATCCTGATTTCGTTAAGCAAATTGGAACAGGCGCTATAGAGAAGCAGGGAGTTCTCGAATATCTAAGGACACTCGTGGTGCCGGTTCAAACCAATATCAGTCAAGAGTGAGTGCGCCTAAGATCCTTCTGGTGCCTCAGCGATCACGAAGCTAGTTCGATCGCCCAACCAAGTTAGCGTATATTCAATTCCATCCCAGACAGTGCGGCCGGGAACGAGGGTTTTTCCAATTCCGAAGTGTTCTAGGATCTGCATCGATCGGAAATGGTTTCTGGAAGTTCGCAGCACTCCTTCAGTGACTGCGATATCCCAAGATCGGCCGGTTCCCAGAATTCCGATGTTCACCACTTGCGTGTCGATTTTGCGATGGGTGATTACGAGGTAAGCTACTCCGCTTTGTTAGTTCCCGATCAGCAGAGAACTGATAAAGGATCTGGCGCTCTTTTGATGCATCGTCCAGCCGTTTGTCCTTTTGTCCGGAAGCAGCGGTGCTGGTAGTCTTTTTGTAAATTCATCGAGAGTAAACGCGCTTCTCCTTTTGTTGTTTCAACCGAGTCTCGATGAATGTTCTGGTTTCCGTGGATAATGCCTTTTGAGGCTCTGATGGTTGCGTTTTTGACTTGCGCCCATTCTTGACGCCCATCTGCACGGCAGCGTCATATGAGCCCGGCGATCGGGACTGAAGGAATTTCTCAAGAGTCGATTGCCGCCAATGAGGCCGGCGGCCGATGTAGATCGCCTCTCTGGCTAAAATTTCGTATGTTCCTCGAGAGAACACCGTCAGCCAACTGCTGGCATTTTTATAACCGCAGAACAGAGCCGATGATGCGGCACTATGAAGCGGATCAGGGTTTGAATTCACAGGTTCGGATTTCATACTGACTCCAACGAAGTTGAACCAATTTAAATTCAATATTGATGTGTTAACCGGAAAATCTGCAACTATATTTTTGCCAAGCTGCCAAAATTCACCATTCCTATTTTGGAATAGGAATTGAATAGGATAGAAAAAAGCCTTCGGGATAGCGATCCCCGAAAGCCTCATACATTGCCTTGCGCCCAGTAGGACTCGAACCTACGACCCCATGGTTCGAAGCCATGTACTCTATCCAGCTGAGCTATGGGCGCATATCGTAAGACACTTCGAACTCCACCATGCTAGCGTGCTCCGAGTGATGGCGTCAAGGGAAACTCTTGGCTACCCTCGGCCAAATCTCCATTCGACCTACTGCCACTGCCTTTCCCCATTACTTATCTCCACCTTAAGTAACAGCGGTCGCCCATCTTTATAGGTATACAATTCCTCCTCATGGAACCCCTGAATTGTCGTCATCTCGGCAATTGTCATACGGCTTTAGGTAGAGGAAAAACGCATGTTCAAAGTCATTTCACGCATTGCCAGTGCCAGTGCAATTCTTAGCGCAGTATATCTGGCCTGTTCTCCTCGTTTCGGCGAGCGCCTCTACCATCCCGATCTGTTCCAACCTCTCTATACGCCTGACGGCAACTACGATCACGAAGTTTTCAGCAATAACAGTTATCGTGACGTGTTCTTTCCCAGCAAGAACGGCAAAAAATTACACGGGCTATTTTTTCCCGTCGCCGGCGCCAAGAAAACGATCCTGATCAATCATGGCAACAAAGGCAACCTCTCCGATCTGAACACACTGATCCATGTGCTCCTCGGTACAGGCAACTCATTATTCGTGTACGACTATCAAGGGTACGGACGCAGTCAGGGTTCCCCAACCGTCCGTCGCGTTTGCGAAGACGCGATCGCCGCATTCGATTGGTTGGTAAAAGAAGAAAAAATCGATGCGCACGATATCGTTCTTTTTGGAGAATCGCTTGGTGCCGGCATTTCGTGTCATGTTGCGCGTCATCGTGAAGTCGCCGGTCTCATTCTTCAATCGGCATTCACTAATATTCGTGACATCGCGATCGAAAGCATCCCAGTTTTGCAAGCATATCCGGAATGGTTATTTCCACGACCCTTCCTCGACAATTCGCGCACGCTAGCGGAGGTACGTACGCCGGTGCTATTTTTGCACGGTACGTTCGATAAGGATGTACCAATCGCACACTCGAAAAAGCTATTTGCGGCCGCCAACGGCACCAAAACGCTGGTCGAATTGCCCAACACTTTGCACGATGAAATCGCCCAACAGGACTGCGATCTGGCCACCAAAGCTGTAACCGAATTCTGTGCCGGCTTGGTAGCTCGCGAGACTGTTGCTGCGCAATAAAATCGTCCCGCCGAATTACACAACCGACTCAGCGTTGTCTCTCATCAGCACTGCCGGTCTTTACATTACATTAGAACTAACAACGATCTC
Organism: Bryobacterales bacterium; assembly: GCA_903970295.1. The sequence continues at coordinate 3,615 of CAJCHQ010000838.1, read as the reverse complement.
ATTGTCGTTAGATCGAGGCGTAGTGCGGCTGTAGATCAGTTAACCAAGGCTGGTGCCAATTTAGTTCTTTCTCACCAATGTCAAGCCATAGATGACTTGAGGCTTGCTGATGTATGCTGAAGTTCGTTTTCGGGGAAACGGATGTGACTAGTTCTCAGACCGGGCAGCCCATAAATTTGGTCCCAATGTCTTCTCTGCCGGTTCAAGCTGACCTGGCAGATATGCTGCGCATTGCACACTTGAATCCGGGACGGTCCGTTTGCTTGGAATGGAAAATTGCGCCTCGTATGGTTGAACACCTGCTCGAAGCAATCTTTCTCTCTCCGGCTAGTGATGCCATTCCTGAATGGAATCTTTATCGGCTACCTTCGTCCGAAGCGAGCGCTTCCGCTGGTGAAAGCGACGAATCAGCTGTTACTCATGTTTGGACGAACAGAACTGACAATTTGAATTTACTCATCCAGTTGTTGACTGTGGAAGAAAATTCTGGTGCACCGCCAACGGTATCGAAATTGTCGAGTTTGGCTGATTCTATCCAGGCCGGACAATCACCGTCTGCAGTATCAATATCCAGTTCCAACTCTTTACCTTCATCATCAAAAGATCAGCAGTCGGTGACCGGCGGTATGAAGCCGATCACTAATCTGCGCACAGAGTACACGCCCATTCCTGCAACTAAAGCGGAAGTTGCGGCTGCCACGTCCAAGCGCTTTACGTCCTCTGATTTGGTGGCCATCGACGAAAACGCTTTGGCCAAAGGTGTAGTTCTCGCCGGCGATCTTGCCGAAGTCGAACTACCAGGCGTGTTGCAATCGATCAAAATTTGCAAAATGTCCGGTCGGCTCGATCTTCAAGAAGGCAGTGACCAGGCAGAGATTTTCTTCGACGACGGTGAGCTTGTCCATGCAGCATTGCACAGCGCTCTGGCTAACGATGTTTCCGACAAAGGTTCAGTTGGGGATCAAGTCGTCCTCGACGTTCTCACCTGGGAGCGCGGTAATTTCTATTTTAATCCCGGTCGCAAAACTTTCGAGAAAGCAGTGACTCGTCGCCTTGAGGCTTTGCTTCTCGAGGGGGCAAGTCTGCGCGATTTTGGCAAATACCTGCGCGGTCTCGGTGTCACTAATGACTGCGTTCTGGAATATCGGCAATGTCTTGCTGATTCTGCCCTGGAAGAGAAATTGATCAACGGCATTCCGATCGATTTCGCGCACCAACTACGCCTTTATAGCGCAATTGACGGCAAGACAAATTTCGGCACGATGTTGAAACGACTGTCGATGCCAAAATCATTGTGGATGCCGATCCTTTTCAATCTTTTCAATTACGATTTGATCGCTCTAAGCGGTGCGGCTCAACCCCAAAAAACGGGTTTTGCGAGTATTCCCACGATCGAGCAGTCGATTGTCAAAGAAGCGGCTAAGTCCCTAGTCCGGTCTGAGACCGGTTTGTATCCTTATGCGCTTTTGCTGCATTTCTTGCAACGAGAGCATGCACGCTACATGCGCAGTCATTCTCCTTTTGCGATCGCCATTGTGGAAATCAAAAATGATGGCGAAGTGCTGTCAGACGCTGCCTTGTTAGAGGTCAGCAAATGCTTCGATTCGATCAAAGAGAACTTCGATATCCTCGGTCATTACCGCATATCGGAAATGATTATGTTATTGCCGCTGCGTGACGATCGAGAGACGCGGAAGTTCGTCGAGTCACTCGCCGAAAAAGTGAAACTCGCCAATTTGCCCGGTGTTAAAGCTCCCCAAAACCTGCGCATATCATGTGGTATCGCGTCAGTGCCAGGCGGAAACGATCAGCTGGCTTCGCTGCTCAAAGATGTCGAGGCGGCGAAGGCGTATGCTCTCAGCTCCAAAGCGCTTTGCAGTAGCAGTCGTGAGGTTCGCTGGCAAGCGATCACTAAAAATGCCGAGATTGCCTTCAATGCTCGCGATTATGTGGAGGCCGAATTGCTTTTGTCGGCAGCTTTTTCAGAGTCGGAGCATTTTCCCACTGATGATCCACGGGTGATTCTGACGATCGACAAATTGTGCGAAGTGCTCGACATGCAAGAAAAATTCGCCATGGCGGAACCCATGCTGTCGCTTAAATTGTTGTTGAAGACACGCAGTTTTGGTGCCCATCACCCTGAGGTGTTGTCCGCGTTACGTGAGCTGATTCGCTGCTATTGTCAGCAAGCTAAGTACCAGGAAGCCGAGACTGCGCTTCACAGTGCGATCGATCGCATCAGGCAATCGACATCTTTCGATCATCTGGATATGGCCAATGCGCTTTACAGTCTGGCGTCAGTTTGTCAGGCCCAGCAGAAGTTCGAGGAAGCCGAATCTGCATGCAATCAAGCGGTTGAAGTCTTGAAGAAAGCCCTCGGTCCCGAACATCCTGAGACTGTCAAAGCAAGCAAGACTCAGACAGATTTAGCCAAGCTTTTGCATCCCGAATCTCATCAAAAAGCTCTGGAAAACGAACGCCATGCGGCAAGTTCGAATCAAGCATCGAGCAGCGCCAGTCAAATCAATGGCTCGTCCGGCCAATTCAATACGACGCCCTCAGCGAGCTAACTCAGTCATCGCTGCTCGCTGCATTGCGCTTCTGCTCGTATCTTCAGCCGCGCTCCCGCTCGTCGCTTCGACGCAGCTTTGCACTGGTCTATTCGCTGCAGGTGAAACTGGTCTGTCGACCAGCTGCATTGGCATTATTCGTTGCAAAGTGCAAACGAGTTTGAACAAACACATGCAGTTTGGTTATAGAATAGCGATTCTAAACAAATCATTTAGATTGCTTTATTGTCAAGGATTAGGCGCTAAAGCTCCTCACTAAAAAACACGCAGGCACCGGATGTATCAGAAGCTTCTGCAATTCAGCACCACGATCAAAGAAGAATTGACGGTCTATCAGCTGGTCATGTCTCATCCTGACGTACCTGCTGTCGCCAAGTTTTTGATTGGCTGTGCCATCGCCTATCTGCTCTCGCCTATCGATTTGATTCCAGACTTTCTGCCCGGGCTCGGTCAACTTGATGATCTAATTATTGTGCCGGCGCTGATCTGTGTCGCCTTGATGCTAATTCCTAAGACGCTTGTCGAGCAGTGTCGTCACGCGGTGAAATTCGCCGATTTGTAGAATAAACTGAGTGAATTATTCACTCGGTCTTTTCACGTCTGAATGTTTCCACTCAAAGACACCATTCATAGCGAAACGTTACCGTTAGTCAACTGGCTGTTCATCATTTTGTGCACACTGGTTTTTCTGAACGAATTTTCTATGCCGTCAGTTGAGCTCGATCATTATTTGGACGCCTGGGGCGTGGTTCCTGCCATGATGGACTTCAGTCCGCATCAGATCTGCACCGTCTTTTCCTCTATGTTTTTGCATGCCGGTTGGGATCATCTGATCGGCAACATGTGGTTTCTATATTTGTTCGGTGACAACGTCGAAGATAGATTCGGACACGTCGGTTATATCTTCTTTTATTTGTTTTGCGGTTTTGTTGCGGCAATGACCCAAGTTTTCGTTAGTCACGGCTCGAGCACAGCCATGGTCGGTGCTAGTGGTGCCATATCCGGTGTGCTCGGTGCTTACTTTGTTTTCTATCCACAAGCGAGA
>CAJCHQ010000837.1 GCA_903970295.1 Bryobacterales bacterium | reverse complement strand
TTGAAAGTCGTTGTGTTTGACTAACTCGATCAATCCAGCTTTATTGATTTTGGTCGGATCGTAGTCGACTGTAGCAATAGCCACTTTTGCTAATTGTCCGGGTCGCTTCTTAGTTACTGCCATCTCCACCTGTACGACAGCTCCGGTTTCGTAGAGTTTTTTCTCGAAATAAACTAGGCAGGTCGGACACAATGAGCCCCCAAACCTCAATTCGACGCGCTTCTGCTTTTCCTTCGGAATATCTGGGATGTTGGTATCGGATGCCTGTTCCAAATCCGTACCGCTTTGCCCGGTCATTTGTTCGAGACGGCGCAAGCGATCGTCCAGCGCTCTCGTCTCAATGCCGCCAAAGCGGTGAGAATTGCCTTGGGAACCACCAGAAGAGGCGTTCTGGTCATCGCCTGCCTGGTTTTCAGAGCCTGGCGCGGCGTTTGTTCGCTCACCGCTTACCCCTGGGCCGGTACCTGTTCGGTCTACTCGCTGTCCCGGCGGCGGCTTCAATTCTTCCGGCTGGGAGAGGGTTTCAGGGCAAATAAACGCCGAAGCGACGAGAAGAAAACCGCCAATTAACAGGGCTCTTACGGACATTGACAATTCTCTCGGCACAGATCGATTAGGCTGGGAGCAAGAGGTTTTTCGGATAGATGTATGCAATTCGGTCACAATCCTTAATCGGTCAAAACCATCTTACCGATTCGCGCACAACCTTATCCAGAGGTCTTTTGAAAGGGTGCAGAATTTCCCAGGCTGAGCTGTGGACAATATATTAAGCTAGCGCAAATTATAGGTTGATATGATAAACGCTGACCTTCCTCCAATAAGGAATCCCGGGCGTCATGTTTACTCTTGCCAAATCAACGACCACATTCCTGGATGCCATAACTACTCCGGCCGAGTTGAAGCGTCTTTCTGTCAAAGAGTTGCAGGATCTGGCGGGGGAAGTGCGTGAGGAGATAGTTAGCAATCTTTCCCGCACAGGCGGACACTTAGCTTCCAATCTGGGGATCGTCGAAATTACTCTTGGTTTGCACAGAGTTTTTGAGTCTCCGAAAGATACCATTCTGTGGGATGTCGGGCATCAGTGCTACGTGCACAAAATGCTCACCGGGCGTCGATCGCAATTCACGACTTTGCGTCAGTTCAAAGGACTGAGCGGGTTTGTGGACCCTTCCGAAAGCGAGCACGATGCTTTCATCGCCGGACACAGTTCCACTTCCATCTCACTGGCTGTGGGCATGGCAATCGCCCGCGATCACCTGAAGCAGAGTCACAAAGTCATCGCGGTGATTGGGGATGGTGGCTTGACTGGTGGCATGGCTCTAGAAGCAATCAATCATCTCGGCCATATTCAGCGCAATGTGTTGATCATTCTCAACGACAACGAGATGTCGATCAGCGAGAATTTGGGTGGTTTTGCCCAATATATGAAACGCATCAAGGAGACCTTTTTCTACAAAGACATCAAATCGAAATTGGATTTGATCGAGGGGCGTCTTGATGAAGTGCAATTGACCCCGGCTGTCTGGGAAATGATTCTGTCGGTGAAGAAACAAGCCAAAGAGCGCTTCGACACCCCAGGCATCGTCTTTGAAAAATTAGGCGTCAATTATTCCGGGCCGATCGATGGTCATGATGTATCTGCCGTTGTCGCGGCCCTGGAGGCGGTGAAAAATAAGACCTCGCCTCAAATACTTCATATCATCACGCAAAAAGGCAGAGGCTATGCTCCGGCCGAGAAAGATTCTATTAAGTACCATGGCGTCTCGGCCTTTAGCTTAGAACCACCCTTGACGGAAAAAATCGAACCAGTAGCACCAGCCAAGTCGAAACCCAAAACTTATTCGGATATTTTCAGTGAAGCCCTGATCGAAATTGCCGCGTTGGAACCGAATATGGTGGCAATCACGCCGGCTACTGCTGAAGGCAGTGGGCTCGTTAAATTTGGCAAAGTTTGGCCGGATCGCTTTTTCGATGTCGCCATTTGCGAACAGCACGCTGTGACAATGGCTGCCGGCATGGCTAAGGCTGGACTGAAACCGGTGGTGTCGATTTATTCCACTTTCCTGCAGCGAGCAATGGATCAGGTGATCCACGATGTCGCGATCATGAAAATGCCAGTGATTTTCGGCATAGATCGCGGTGGCTTAGTCGAAGATGGTGAAACCCATCAGGGCGTATTCGATATCACTATGCTCAGGGCGGTGCCTAATTTCACTGTAATTGCGCCAGCCAATGCTCGCGAATTGCGCAACATGGTTTATTCCGCTCTGAAGCTGAATAATGGGCCAGTAGCCATTCGCTTCCCTCGCGAAAAGGCTGTTCAAGCCGAGCAGATTGACGGTTTTGAATTTATCGATTACACGCGCTGGGAAGTGCTTAACCCAGGGGCGATCGGCCTCAGTTCTAACGCTAAAAAAGGTGGTTCCACATGTTCGACCGCGAATTCGTCAGGCGCGAAAGACAAAAGCGTTTCAAAGGTTGTCTTGCTCGCTTACGGAGCCATGGTTGAGACTGCACGCCAGGCTCTGCCTGAGCTGCTGAAAGCGGGCATTGATGCGACGTTGGTCAATGCACGCTCAGCTAAGCCGCTCGATGCCGATCTGCTTCAAAAAGTATTGGGTCAGCCCGATGTTAAAGTGGTGACTCTTGAAGAAGCTTGTTTGAATGGCGGCTTTGGTTCTGCAGTTTTGCAATTTGCCACTCAAGAAAAAGTCCGCGATGCGGCTCGCAAACAAGCCGATATCTTCTCTATCGGTCTGCCCGATCACTTCGTCGAACACGGTGCTCGCAACATTTTGCTTCATGAAAACGGATTGAGCGTTGAGAAGGTGGTTGAATTCGTTTGCCGCGTCGCGCTTTAGGTCTGAACGCGTTATACGTCGCGCCGGCCTTCGAGTGCTTTCGATAATGTAACGTCGTCGGCATATTCCATATCGGCTCCCATCGGCAAACCGAAAGCGATGCGCGTCACTTTCGCTCCCAGTGGTTTAAGCAAACGGGTCAGGTACAAAACCGTTGTGTCACCCTCGATAGTGGGGTTGATTGCCAGAATCACTTCTTTCACCTCGGACTCATGCACGCGATTGATTAGCTCGCGAATGCTCAGTTGGTCTGGTCCCTTACCGTCGAGCGGCGAGATCAGCCCGGTGAGGACATGATAGGAGCCTTTGTATTCGCGCGTGCGCTCAATCGCGATCACGTCGCGAGACTCGGCGACGACGCACATCACACTGCGGTCTCGCTTGTCGCTGCTGCAGAGTTCGCAGGGATCTTCAGACGAAAGGTGAAAGCAGCGACTGCAATTTTTTACTTTCTCTTTGGCGTCGACGACTGCATGCGCGAATCCCCGGACCGAGTCGGCACTCATCGAAAGCACGTAAAACGCCATTCGTTGGGCTGACTTTGGACCGACGCCGGGAAATCGTTGAAATTCTTCGATTAATTTCGCAAGCGGTGGTGTGAAATACATTGATTCCAGGTTCGTGCGGGCTGCGTTGTTTAGAAGCCCATGCCGGGAGGCATGAGCGGTCCGGCTTTAGTTTGTGCCATCTCTTTGGCTTTGTTGGCAGCATCTTGGATGGCTGTCAATACCAGATCTTCGAGTGTATCGATTTCGGCTGGGTCGACAGCTTCAGGCTTGATTTTGACAGCCGTGAATTCGAAGGCGCCAGTGCAAGTCACTTTGACGGCACCACCACCCGCCGAACCTTCGACAGGAGTCTTGGCCAGCTCTTCTTGAACCCGTTGCATCTCGCGCTGCAATTTCTGGGCTTGCATCAATATTTGATTCATGTCGGGCTGCATAACTTTCGCTCCTAATGTGCCGAAGCTCTTAATTATCGCACCGGCAGTGCCCGCAATGGGTTATAGTGGAAAACTGGTAAATCTTTCTTAAGGCCTTCTTCCCAGCAATGAATGTCGCCCCGGTGGTTCTCTATACTGAGCGCCAGCCAGACCTATAGAAGAGCGGTGTAGTCATGGTAGATGAATTCGAAACTAAAACTGAAGATACAGACTCGTTCGACAGTGAAGAGGAGCGCTCCGAGAAGCGGGCTCGTATTGGCGAGGTATTCCGGAATCTATTGAAGCGTGTTGTCATGCTGGTTTCGTTCGGGCCTGGAGTGCTGGGGGTTCTGTGGCTAATTGGAAGAATCTTAAGACGCTAGGTTTCGTCGACCCGCTTGGTGCGCTGGAAAAGCGAGCTCCTGGATTTGTCGATCGATATACAGATCCGGACGACGAATTCGGATTCAATATAGAAACATTCGCGAAGTGGGAGCCGTTCTTCCGCTTTTGCTACGAAGACTATTTCAAAGTCGATATTCGCGGTCTCGAGAATGTGCCGAAAGAAGGAGCAGCACTCCTGATCGGTAATCATTCGGGGTTGTTGCCGATCGATGCCGGCATGCTCGCCGTCGCTCTTCTTAATCACCGAACCCCGCCCCGGCGAGTGCGGTATCTCGTCACAGATTGGTTTTTTCAGCTGCCGGCAGTGAAAGATTGGATCACGCAAACTGGTCATGTTCGCGCGACTTTGGAAAATGCCACCAAATTGATTGAAAAGGAAGAGTTCGTCGGCATCTACCCCGAGGGACTGCGCGGCGTCGGCAAAACCTGGAAAGAAAGATACCGAGTGATTGATTTTCACCCAGGCTTTGTGCAATTAGCGATTTCGACGCAGACTCCGATTATTGCGGTTGCCACTCTGGGTGGTGACGAAATCTATCCGAATTTCGTCAACATCAAAAAGCTCAGTCGCTTGTTGCGCTTTCCGTTCTATCCGATTACGCCGGCTTTTCCGTGGCTGCCGTTTCCACTCTACTTCTTTCCGCTGCCGGTGCGCTGGTTGATCAATATTCACCCGCCAATCAAGCTCGATTATCCCCCGGATAAAGCCAACGATCGCAAGTTGTGTTTGCGTATTGCTAGAGAAATCCAATACGACATTCAGCGAGATTTAAATCGACTTTTGCGAGAACGTAAGTCCATGTTCACGGGTTGGGATGCTGACGATGAATAGCCTGGTTGCCACCATGCCAAAATTTACAAAGAAGTATCGACGTTTTATCAAAGAAACCATCCGCAGAAAACAGCATTTCGGTTTCGATGTTCGCCGCCTGGCTGGAGCGGAGCCGCTTTTAGCATTTTTATTCAACGAGTGGTGGCGAGTCGAACTGAAAGGTTTGGATCGGCTGCCCAAGAACGAGCCGGCTTTGATCGTCGGGAACAGCAATGGTGTGGTGCCCTGGCCGGCTCTCATGCTTATTTACGCGGCGATGTCTCACAAAGTTAATCCTCGTCGCATCAATATAGTCGCCGACATGGATTGGATCGACGACGAGCGCTTGCATTCAGCCTTATTGGAGTTAGGCTTTGTACCCTGGTCATCGGAAAATCTCAAACAGCTTTTCAGCAAAGGCGAATTGGTGGCAGTATTTCCAGAAGGGTTGCCGGCCGTGAACAAGCCTTACGCCGAAAGATATCGTTTGCGCGAATTCGATTGGACGCGGCTCTTGCCGGCGATCGAGCAAGGTGTGCGAGTCTATCCTCTAGCGACAGTGGGCTGCGATGAAGCGATTCCCAACATTATTAGTTTCGAGAATCTGAAGCCGATTCTGAGTTTGCCCGCCTTCATGGCGACGCCATTTTTTCCCTGGCTGCCGTTTCCACTCAATCTCGCCTCGTTCCCGATCAAATGGCAAATGACTATAGCTAAACCGATTATATCTAAAGTGGAAGACGATCGTGATGCCCTGGAAAATACAGCGAAAAAACAGTGCGCCTTTGTAGAGGGCGAAATTCAGGCTGAAATCAACAGGATTTTGCGCTTGCGCAGTAAGAGCTTCGTCTAATTAATCTCCGCAGGCCACCTTTGCTCAGGCTGACCGCAAACCGTTCACTTCTTCCATTAATCTGCGCATCGTTCTGTGGGCACGATGAGCGACGTACGGATTCTCGTCTTCGGACAGGACCCGCAGGACAGCAATAGGAACGGTGTAACTTTCGGCTAGTCGTAAACGCACATCTGGACTTTCATCTCGCGCCAGTCGCCAGACTGTCTTCATCGAAAGGTTGATATTTTCGGCGCAGGACGCTCGTACCTGCGGTTCTACATGACTTGAAAGCTTGAGCAATGTGGCAACGTGTGTGCGTGGATTTTCGGCGATTCTTTCGAGCAGCGGCACGTGCGTGTCCTTAGCCAGATGTTCGAGGACCGGCGGCGGTGTATTCGGATTAATTGCCAGCAGCCAGCGAATGCGCGCTGCTTCCTCTTGCACGGCATTCTTTCGTTGCTGCTCTGCCGCTTTGATTTCGGTATTCGCCTGTGAGTCTGCCAATCCATTAAATAACAAAACCTTCAATGCCTCCGTCAACTGCCTTTCAGGCATATCCCATTTGAATCGATAGGCAAAAGACAAGTCGTACTGCTCGTTTTCGCCGTCGATCGCCGAGTTTAGTTGAGGAGAATCACTGGCATGGGCGTCGCTGCTCATGTTCCAGTCACCTCGGCAAAATGAGACCCCTGCCGCCGCACTATTCAAGTGCCTATCACAATTATTGCCGAAACGTAATAAAGCCCTTGCTAGTCAAACCTATAATTTCGTATAGGGAGTTCTCAAGAAGTCGTATTAAATGGTAATTAGCGACCGGATGGTCTGGAAAATCTGGATGTTGGTTATTTTCTCTTGGTAACCGAATCTGTGACCGAAACCCTGAAGGGCTTTGGTCGAAGCAAGCGTACCGATATCGGTACGGTCCTATCGGGCTGATGGCGAGAGCGCTACTGTAAGAAAAGTGCGGACTCCTCTGACAGCGCCAGTTCGCAAGAGCGTCAGATAACTTTAGCGCCGTTGGCACTATTTCCGCTATTCAAAAGCAGAGATCCGATTTTCTTGCCGCTGTCTGTTTGGGGTGTCGGCGTAAAAACGCACAGCGTGAAATTTGGGTAGCCGAATATTGAAAGAAGAACATAAACCCCTTCAATTGCGCCCAACTTTGGGTGATTGATGCGCAGGGGTGTGAGAAGCATCGCGGAATCAAGGACTTCATGCTCGTTCCAGGCTTGGAGAAAATCGTCGCTCGAATCTTTCAGGCTTTGAATGAATCGAGCCAGCTCTTCGTCGCCGACGAATTGCGTGTACATCCAACGGAAATAACCCAAAACATACTTGAAGTAATCATCGTAGTTCTCGTAAAAGGATCTTCGTCTTGGGTCGTTGACCAGCCGCCAGAGCACGTTTCGCTCCAATTCGGTGAGCTTGTCTTGATAGCCGAAAACCAAATTTGCTGCTTCATTGGTGGCGACGACGTCGAAGCGATAGTTGAGCAATAGCCCTGGGCAAACTCCCAGATTTTGCAGCATCACCAGAAGGGCCGGGTTTGGTTCGTCAGCCATCGGGCTGATATCGGGCGCTTCGCCTACTGCTAATCTAAAAAGATGTTGTTTTTCTTGCTCGCTCAGTCGCAGAACTTCAGCGATCTTGTCCAGAACGTGCGTCGACACATGAATATCACGCCCTTGTTCGAGGAAAGTGTATGTAGTTGTGCCGATGCTAGCCAATTGCGCCACTTCATCGCGACGCAGACCGGGCGTGCGTCGACGTGTGCCTTCCGGGAAACCGTAATCCGCAGGTGACAAGCGCGCCCTACGTGTACGCAGAAAGTTCTTCAATTCTTCGCGTCTGACGCTTTCGCTCACTCCGTTTTTCTCCTGCACCGCACCCACTAATGAATCAATAGTCCTGGTTCGGATCATATTATTTCGGGCTGCCTGAGGTGCCGGGCTGGTTTCGCTGGCGTCGGTGACTAACTTACACTAACACAGGGTCGCAAAATTGCTGCTAAATGTTGCGTTGCTTATGGTGGCAAGATTTATACCAGTATAAATTCCTGCCTTGTTAAAGTTCGCATTGCCGCTTAGGCTGCCATTAGCTTCAGCGGTAAAACCGTCTGATAGGAATCCCTTCGAAGGCGCAATAGAACGTAACTTAACCGTCTCACCCTGTGTGATCTTACGTTAAGCCGGCGCCGGAGAAATTATCAAGGAAGAAAAACATGTACGAGAGCAGACCATCAATGCATAGACAGATCGGGCTTTTGGTAATACAAGCTGTTTGCTTGGTCAGTCTTTCCCTGAATAGTGCCGGCGCCCAAGAGTATCAAAATAGCATCGGGGCTAGCTCTCAAAGGCAAGCGCCGGAGTCGTATCGAGAAGCAAGCAGCACCACCCAAGGTGCACCCACAAGAATGGGCGCGGCCGATAGAACTAAACTGGTACTAAATGAGGTGCCAACGACAACATCGAGCGCCCAAGCTGAAGCTCCAAAGTCTAGGCCGCACCGCGCGAAGAAAAACAACTTCGATGATAATTTCAGCTCTCTCGATGGCAATATGCCAGTTGGCGGAATTTAAATTCAGGCAAAAAAAAGCGGGCATCTTAGATGCCCGCCTGATCAAATCACCGTCAATTACTTGAGGTTTGGTACCTCGGTTTTTGGTGAACCTGGAGCGATGATTGCTTGCTCCTGGTCCAGTCTTTCGAGTCTGGCTCGATAGATTTGACCGGGGAGTTCGTTGTTTGCTTTGAGACGATTCTCTTTGTGAACAGCGCGCATCGTCGTATTGAATTTGTCGACGATGTTCAAGTCCAACGCCACTTCGTACGGCAGCGTCCCTTCAAACAGCAACTCGGTTACATGCCGAGGAGCGGTTTGTCTACCGTCGCCTATCAGGATACCCATGATGCCGAAGTTGAGTTTCGAAGCGCAGGCAATTGATCTGATGATCATCGACCACTTGAATGCTCTTCTCGCTTCATCCTTTTCTCTCTGTTTCATGGCTTGCAAGGCATAATAAGTCTCGCCTTCCGTACGATAGAGAGCGTCTCTAGCCATCAAGTTGTTCAATAGAGTTTGACCGCGACCTGAACCAGCGTTCAGATAGAGCTCTTGCAAGTGCTTGCGATCGCCATCCATTTGCTCGGCCGTCATTGTCGGTGCGCCCTTGAGATAGCCATTGATGAATTTCTCAGAGATGTGGGCGCGGGTTTCGCTGTAAATTTTAGCGACTGGTGGGGTCAGTTCGACCAGGGCCGCTGAGACCAGCTGCAACCAGCCAAACGACGTGAGAATTCGAGTTTGATTTCTGCGAGTAGATTCCAAGCCTTCTTGCAAGGAGAGAACCCCAGTAACTTTTTCACCAAGATCCAACCAGTAGAACATGTTCTGGTAGCAACGCAAGCGACGGGCGCCGGCATAATAATTGATATATTCCTGCACCACATAGTCACGCATATCGACGAGCACTTTTTGCTCGGCATTTTCAATATCTTTCTCTGATTGCGAAACGCTGGCAGAAGCCACTAGACTCGCACGTTGCCCGAGCAGTCCGTCAATTTCGTCTTGCAGCTGCTTAGCTTTCATGCGTGTGGTCTTCGGATCGAACCCTTTCTGTCTGGCTTTCCAGTCGTTGAAGTAGTTCTGGCTCAATTCGAATAATTCCACCCCAACTGAAAACCATACCCCGGGCAAAGCTGTGATAAAGGCACTTTCCAGTACGACTTTACCCGGCGGTCTGAAGACTTTGGCGAAGAGCAAGCCCGGGCCAAATTGAATGACGTGGAATTTGTAGCCGGTGTGCAAAGAACGGAGGGATTGTTCGACGGCGATGAAGATACCGGCCGCGACACCGATTGCCGCCGCTTCTTCCGATACCAGTAAGCGCCATTTGCGCCATTTGCTTTGTCTGGTTGATTCGATGCGGAAGTAAGTATTCAGACGTTCTAATTCAAATATTTTGAGGAGAGCATCACGAGTAATCTTTTCGACCGGGTCGTTTGTTTCGGTCGTAACCACTCCATTCAACAGGGGAGAGGGAGCGACGATCGATTTGTTGCCACCGGTTGAAGTGGTTGTGGTAGACGTAGTCGACGTAGTTGTCGTACTCGTTGACAGCGGAGCGGTGGCAGCTATTTTTGTGCTGTCTGCCTTCGTTGCATCTTTAGCATCGGCTTTTGCTGCAGCAACCATTGAAGTAGAAGCGGGCATTTGCATACTAGCTAGTTCGACTTGACCGCCCGATCCATTATCAGAATGGGCTTCCACTGCCAGATTCGATGGTGCCATCGCTTCCAGCCCGCCTAGCGCTTCGATGCTGGTTGGCGCCGCAGCACTGGCAATTGCATTGCTCATTTCGCTTGGCACTGTCACTGCATCAGTGACTACATCGGCCGATGCGACCTGTTCGTGTCGCCGGCTGATGACGTGATGCCTGGAGGATTTGTGTGTCACATCGACGAATACGACATTATGTGCCGTATCCGGCTCGCCATTGGGTTCGTTCGCGGCATCTGCATATGCGATTGCATAACAGTAAGTCATTTGCAGAACGATACTCAGGGCGGTGCCGAGCGACAAAGCTCTTACAATGCCTGGTTTCTTCCACACTTTAGATTCTTGCATTAGATTTCTCTTCGTGCTGGTGAGGGAATTCAAGAGATGCTTCTTTGCCTGTTCTGCATTGCCAGAGAGTGAGAAGCGCGGGGTCATTCTTTGTCTGCCAAGTCTAAGTTCAAACGAGCGGATATTTGTGCTCATTTGGCTCTCAGGAGATTCTACACTTTTATTTACGAACGCAATGACCATGATTAGTGCTCGGAGCAGTCACCATCCAGAGAACATGGCTATCGATCTGCGTTTCGGCAGGTTCCCGATTAGAAGTAAAAAACTGGTTAAGCCACTTCATTACAACCTGCGCTGCTGCAGAAATTCCTCTTGTCTCCTCGACAACCGTTTGCATCGTGTCTCCTATCATTCTGCCTATGATTATCGGTCGCCATGTGGTACCAGATCCGATACTACGGTATGCTACACGTTGACATCCGCCTGCAGAGGTCGAAAAAGTTGATTTTCAATACTGGCGAAACTGATGTCTACACTTCGCGATGAGGCACACGGTTCGAGATGATCTTCAATCGCAAACTATCTGTTGGCACTTTCATTTTGCTTGCCGCCCTATCGTGTCAGGCGCTTCGCGAATCTTGTTCCGCCGATGAACCTGACGCCGGTGACGCCATGGCGACCAAATCTTCTGGTCTGAGCGGGCCTGCCGCACCCGCTGCACCTGCCGCACCCGCTGCACCAGCCGCACCCGCTGCACC
>CAJCHQ010000836.1 GCA_903970295.1 Bryobacterales bacterium | reverse complement strand
GCAAGGCCGAAGGCAAAGCCGAAGGCAAGGCCGAAGGCAAAGCCGAAGGCAAAGCCGAAGGTCGACGGCAAGAAGCTTTGTCAATCGTATGCCGCCTCCTACTGCGTCGGCTGGGACGGCTTGAGCCATCCGCACAGGCGGCAGTAGAAATACTTTCAGTTGAACAGCTGGAAGCGCTCAGCGAAGCTCTACTCGATTTCAAATCCGCCACCGATCTGGAGTCCTGGTTGACTGCAATCGGGGTCGATCACTTCCGAACTAATCTATAGTGCGGTGTTTAGTGGTCGCAGCCTGCTAAGGTGAATAATTCACGTTCGCCTCAATTCTACTTACCGACTTGATAGAGAAGGTAATAGCCGCAAATTCGTGTCCGGCAGAGCAAATCCAATGCTTCGCGCGGGCACCCACCGGACAGTTTGGCTGCAAAATTTCCAAACATAGCAAAATCCTTCGTCCAAGAAAAAACGCTTTTCGGACGAAGCAACCGATCATGTCATTCTGCCTGCGGTTGACGGCCCAAAGTGAAAACTTGGTGAAGGCGTCACTCTCAGTCTCTTCGGGCGCCCGTGCGATAATAAACAGTCCATTTGATTCTAATCTTTGCAACGTTGATCAAAGGTTTCTGCACTAGACGTCATTGCTATGACTCTAATGTGGGTGAAGCAGAACTCCCGGCGTCAAGGGGCGCGCATGTCGTTACGGAACAATTGCCTGGCGCTGTTAGTGACTAGTTGCGCTGCAATTTTCTCAATTGTCCCCGTGCTTGCGCAGGAAATACGTATGCCGGATTCAATTCGGACAGCAGCAGAAAACAACAGCCTGCCATCAAATGGTCAGCCGTTGACCATAACCCAACAGATAATTAGCCCTCAACCCAGTCAATTCATTCCCTTCTCAGTGCCGACAACAAAAATGCCGATGGAACAGGCAACAGTCTCAGCCACAGAGACATTGAGCCTGGGGCAGAGCCTCGATAAGTCACTGGCAGAAAGTCCGCGCATGTCTGGTGTGAGAGCCACTCTGGGCATCGCCAAATCGGCATATGCTGCGGCAACAGCTCTGCCGAACCCGGGCATTTACACGAGCAACGTTTTTCACAACAACTATCTCATTGGTGCTTCGATTCCCTTTGAGCCCCCGTGGAAACTAGCATTCCGTTTGCTTGTAGCCAAACGACAAGTCGACCAGGTGCGGTTAGAGATTCTTAAATCAATGTGGCTCTTTCGCGGTCAGGTCAGAACTGCGTACGTGCAGTTGGTGATCGCGGAAGAATTAGTCAAATCTCGCCTGGAGCTCAGAGATCTCGCCCAACGCATAGTCGATTCGACGCAAGTGCAGTTCGACAACGGCAATGTGCCGGGTCTGGATATCCGCCGAGCTCGACTGGCGCAGATTCAAGCGAAAATGGATTACAAACAAGCGCAGATTCAAATCTACCAGAACAGAGAACAACTGAACTTAATCATGGGCGCAGACGCCAGTGCACCATTGGCGGTGCAAAAGTTGCCAGACGTGCATGACAAAAATTTGACTTCCGAACTCTTGCCCAATTTCAATAGACAATACCCGACTCGTGAACGTCTCGTCCAGATGGCGATGGAAAGTCGGCTTGAACTCAAAATCGCCAAACAAGCAATTGCCGTAAATAAAGCTAATCGGCTTAACACGATCGGCAACATTTTGCCGACGCCAAGATTTGTGGTTGGCAAAGCGTTGGAATTGAATCCACCCAACCCGCCTGGACCATCACAACACGTCGCATTCTTTCAAGGTTACATCGATGCGCCTCTCTTCAACTTTCAACAAGGAGACCTGGCTAAATTCAAAGCAACCGGCATTCAGCTGGAACTCGATTTGAAAGCACAAGAGAACATTATTGCCGGGCAAGTTTCACTGGCTTATCACAAAATGTTAGCCGCTCGTGAGCGCATTCACGACTTCATAGTGGAAGCGCTGCCAGAATCGGAAGCGGTCAATGTCATCTCGAAGCGAGGCTACGACATTGGCCAAATCGACCTGAATACTTTGTTAGATGCTCAGCGCAGCAACATTCAGATGAAAACACAATTTTGCGACGCCGTTTTGAACTATCAATTAGCGCTGAACGAATTGGAACAAGCAGTCGGGACGACACTGGATTACTAAATGAAATCGAGACCAAAACCACGCGTTAGAAAAGCATTCCCCTGGCTGGGTAAAGCCCTTCTGCTCGCTCTGTTTGTTTCAACAAATGCCATTATCTTAAGCGGCTGCAGCCGCGAGACTCGCTCCCCGGTAATGGAAAGCGGCGATAAATCTAGCGACACTAAGAACGATAAGACAGTCGACGCAGCTGGCGAACAAGCTGAAGCAAAGCGGATTTTCAAAGTGCCGGTTTTGATCACCACGCGGCGCTCGGTCGCTGAAGATTTAGTCATTCCCGGAGCTGTAACGGCACTGCCCGATCATTCAGCCAAGATCAGCCCGGCCATCGCTGGCAAGCTCAGAGAGGTGCTGGCTGTGTCCGGTCAGACAATTGTTCGGGGGCAAGTAATTGCCAAATTAGACGATCGCCACTTGCGTGAAATTTTGGAGCAGTCGCGCTCGGCAGTCGATCTAGCGAAAACGAACGTCAAGCAAGCCGAAAACGGCCTGGCTTTTGCCAAAGAAAATGTGGAGCGCCAGAAGCGATTGTTTCAAGCGGAGGTGTCAGCTAAGAAAGATATCCTCTCAGCGCAGAGCCAGGTCGCGACGGCGACATCTCAGCTGGAGGCGGCTCAATCGCAACTTCGCTCGGCCCAGGTTCTTGTTCAGCAAAACGAAACCGAATTGAGTCTGACAATCGTGCAGTCGCCGCTGACAGGAGTGATCGCTAATCGCTACTTGAATGCCGGTGACACCACCGACCCAAATACGCCAATCGTACAGGTGATCAATCTGCAGCGAGTCTCGGTTAACGCGCAATTGCCCGCCGACTCACCATATAAAGTGAAAGTCGGCGATCGAGGCACAATCAAAAGCGCCGGCCAGACTGCCAGCGCATGCCAGGGTGTGGTTAAGTCGATCAGCCCGATCGTCGATCCGGCGACAAACACAATCCGTGTCCAATTAGAATGCACAAATCACAATGGTCTCTTACGTGATGGTCAAACCGTCGAAGTCGCCATCCACAGTAAGGTCAATCGCGATGCCATCCTCATCCCGATCAGTGCTCTCGTTCCCGACCCCAACGATCCCCAAAAAGAGATGGTGTATGTCGTCGATGGCGACACCGCACATCGCGTGCCGGTCAGTCATACAGAAACTGTTGGCGATTCGGTCGAAATCGTGAGCGGCATAAAGGTCGGACAAAAAGTAATCATCAGCGGCGCTTATGGCTTGCCGGACGGATCAAAAATCGAAATTGAGAGAAAGAGTCCGGCCCCGACTAAGACTAGAGGCGCTCCTTGAATAAATTTCTGGATCTTCTGCAAGCCCACAGCAAGGCGTGTTATTTGGTCTATCTGCTTATAGCTGTGGCCGGCATTCTGGCTTTCAAGCAGCTCCCGAGCGATGTCTATCCGGAGTTGTCTTTCCCTCGCATCGCTGTCATTGCCACTGCCGGAGATGCCTCGCCAGAGCGAGTCCTTCTGACCGTTACACGCGTTCTGGAAGAAGCCGCCAGCCAGGTTTACAACGTGCGATGGGTGCGTTCAAAAACGATTCGCGGCGCAAGCGAACTGTCGGTCGACTTTCAAAACGGCATCGACATGACATTTGCCTTGCACCAGCTGCAAGCCCGAATTGCCGAAGTGCAGAGCCGGCTGCCCGCAGGCGTGACCGTAACAGTTGAGCTGGTAACGCCATCGATCTTTCCGGTGATCAGCTACAACATCACGGCCGAAGCATTGACCCAGGCGGATTTATACACTACTTGCCGATATCAGCTCCAACCAGCTCTGAACAAAGTGCCGGGCGTAGCTCGTGTGCAATTGCAAGGCGGCGACATCCCTCAGATTTCAGTGGAAGTCGACCCCGAGAAATTGAAAGGTTATGGTGTCAGTCTCGCCGACGTCGCCGCCTGCCTGCAGAAAACCAATCAAACCCAGGTCGTAGGGCGCTTAGATCAAGCGCACGAGCAAAACTTAATTGTCGCCTCAGGCGAATCTTTGAATTTACACCAGATCGAAAGTTTAGTTCTGACTACTAAGGGCGCAGCCAATATTCCCATATATTTGAAGAATCTAGCCCGCGTTTCTCCTGGCTTCGCCGATCGTCAGAGCCTCGTGAGCATCGGACAAAAGCGCGGTCTAGTGGTCAACATCTTCAGACAACCAAACAGCAATGTCGTGGCATTATCTAGAAACGTGCGGGCCGAACTTGCAAAAATCAAAGCGAGCCTGCCGCCGGGTATCGAAGTCAAACCTGCTTACGATCAGTCAGTTCTCGTAAATGCAGCTATAGCTAACGTCACCGATGCCATCTTGATTGGTATCGCCTTAATCGTATTCGTACTTTTCGTTTTTCTGCGATCTGTGGCCAGTACTTTCATTGCCGCGATGACAATTCCGCTCTCTGTGCTTGCGGCTTTCGGCGTTATGTATCTTTCCAAGCAAAGTCTCAATCTTATGTCTCTGGGTGGGGTGGCAATCGCGATTGGATTAGTGATCGACGACGCAATCGTAGTGATTGAAAACATTCAACGCCAACTGCCACTCACAGACGACCCCAGGGCAGCAATCAGAAATGCTGTCAGCGAGCTGTTCGGACCGATCACGAGCTCCACGGCTACCACTGTCGTCGTTTTCTTACCGCTGGCACTGTTGTCTGGAGTAGCCGGCCAATTCTTTAGCAGCCTGACATTTACTCTTGCCACTGCCGTAATTTTTTCCTGGCTCCTGGCCTTGACCTTGACGCCATTGATCGCCGGACAACTTTTGCGGCCGCATAAGCCAAACACCACTAAAACTTCGCTTTTCCAAAAGTGGTACGGCAATGTTTTAAGAACAACCCTGCGTTGGAATTTCGTCGTCGCTTTGCTTTCGCTCGGCATTATTTTTGCGTCGATAACGATGTATAAGCAATTGCCGACCGACTTTTTGCCAAGTATCGATGAGGGCAGTTATGTTCTCGACTATTTAGCACCGCCGGGTGCATCGCTTGCGGACGTCGATTTACTGGCAAACAAATTGGAAACAATCGTCGCTCGTACACCCGAAGTTTTAACCTGGACGCGCCGCACAGGGGCCGAGTTGGGTTTGTTTGCCACGCAAACCAATAAGGGAGACATACTGGTTGTGCTTAAACCGGCCAGTAAGCGTTCTCGCAAAATCGATCAGATCATGGACACGCAACGAGAACAAATCGTCCAGGAAATTCCCCAGCTGGACTGTGATTTTCATCAAATCCTTCAAGATCAATTGAACGATTTATCCGGCGCTCCGCGCGCGGTCGAGATTCGATTGTTCGGCGAAAATCCAGAAATACTCAGGCAGTACGCTGCCCAGATTGAAAGAAAGCTGGCGACCGTCAAAGGCGTCGTCGACAGGCAAACCACCAGCCGTCATAAAGCGCCGGAAATCGATTTGCTAATCGATCCTGTGAAAGCGAGCCGCATCGGTCTCAGCCCGCTAGATGTGGCGACACAGGTACAAGATTCGATTCTTGGCATTTCACCGGCCCAGATTAGACAAGGCGATCATCTCGTCGATATTCGCTTGCGCCTCGAAGATCGCTATCGACATGATCCACAATTTCTGCCGCAGATCCCGATTGTCGGCTCGGGCGGCCGTGTGCTGCCACTAGATGCAGTGGCAGAATTGAAGAAGACCAGCGGCGAGCTGGAAATCTATTGCGAAAATCAACAACGTTATGTTTCAGTGCAGGGCAGTCTCGAGCAACGAGATCTCGGGTCGGCGATGCAAGAAATCAGGGAAAAACTGAGCCGGTTGCACTTGCCGAATGGCTACACTATGCAATATGCCGGGCTCTACGAAACGCAACAGCAAAGCTTCACCGAATTACTGCTCGTATTGGCTCTGGCTATCGTGCTTGTTTATGTACTGCTGGTCATTCAGTTCCGCTCACTCGTTCAGCCACTGGCTATTTTCAGCGCCATCCCTCTGGCTCTGTTTGGGGTGATCGCTGCTCTCAGCTGGACGAACACACCTCTCAACGTATCATCTTTTATGGGCGTGATCTTGCTCATCGGTCTGGTCGTGAAAAACGGCATTATTCTGCTCGAATACACAAACCGGCTCCGCGCCTCAGGGTTGCCCTTGCAAGAGGCATTGGTCGAAGCCGGTAAAATTCGCCTGCGCCCGATTGTCATGACAACGCTCTGTACGCTGTTAGGGCTCTTGCCACTGGCCGTCGGTTCTGGCGCCGGCGCAGAGTTGCAAAAGCCACTGGCAATCGCTGTGATCGGCGGTCTGTCACTCTCGACTTTGCTCACACTGATCTTCGTTCCGGTCATTTTTCTCTGGTTGGACAAGATGCGCGCCGTCGCTTCTTCCGACTGACCAAAACGCTGCCGTGCTTGCAGCAAAATCGTAAAAAGACGCGCTCTTAAACCCTTCACAAATGCGTAATTAAAAAAAATAAATACCAGCAAGGAACGGCTAAAAAATGTTGCGGATAGTCGACCTTGCTCTCGCGCACGACTAGCTATATCCATTGCTAGGAGAGGTATGCCGGCTCTATGGTCAGGCAATGGATAAAGCGACGAATGGCTAGCAAAATACAAATAGCCTCTGAATTGTAAAAATCTCATGCCCCAAGCCCCTCATAACCAGTAGCATTCACATAGTTTATAAAGGGCCCATCGACCAATGAACTCGCTCATGCAAGTTAGACCAATAGAATCAACAAAGCCCGTCGAACAATTTGACTTCAGCAATGCCAGCTTTATGTACGAACCGTTCCCGGTTGGCTTGATCAAACCAGTGCTTGAGCCTGGCTTCTACGAAGAACTAGTAGATGCCTTTCCAGATATTTCGCTGTTCAAAGAGATGTCTAATCTCGGCAACATGGCGTCGCGAAAATGGTCTTTAGCCGAGGCTAACAATGGCGAAAACTACCGGAAATTTCTCAATGCGACACCAGTATGGAAGCGCTTCCATGACTGGGTGAAAAGTCCAGAGTTTCTTGTCCAAACCATCGAATTTTTGAACAAAAACGACATCGCCCTAGGCTATTTGCGCAAGGATAGATATAGAAATCCATCGCTGCTTCGCAAACTGCAAAATGCCTTGCACAAGATGCAGCAGGGTCACGATTTGCCTCTCACTGCTAGATTCGAATTTTCCGTAATGCCTGCTGATGGCGGACAACTCAGACCTCACACCGACTCGCCCTGGAAGATTATGACTTACGTTCTCTCGATGCTGAAACCAGGAGAATGGAATCCAGCCTACGGTGGAGGCACCGACATTCTGCGCCCCAAAAAACCAGCTAACAATTTCAACTGGCTCAATGGTTACCTGGACTATAACGATTGCGATATCCTTCACACTTATGAATTCGAGCCCAATCAAGCTCTGCTGTTTGTCAAAACATTCAATTCTTGGCATTGCGTGCGTCCGATCCAGGGCGACAATTCTGGACTGTTGCGCCGCACGCTGACGATCAACATCTGCAAACTGGAAGAAACTATTCTTCCTTAGTTAATAGCGCACGCATCGCAATGCGCTCCTAACCGGTCCACCGAAACGGGCTGAAATAGCCTAAATTATCGAAGGGCGGCTGAGCCTTCTTGCTCTCATCACTGAGGGCAGCATGAGCTTTTATGCCCAGCGAAATGT
>CAJCHQ010000835.1 GCA_903970295.1 Bryobacterales bacterium | reverse complement strand
TGTATAAATCTTTTTCTGTTCGCCATGACTTTTTGTTTCCTCTGCGACAACCTCGGCTATCTATGGATCGGTATTGAAACGACAACACTTTCCTCGGCGCCCCTGGTCTATTTCGATCGCACCAAAAATGCCCTGGAGGCTTGCTGGAAATATTTGATCATTTGTTCAGTCGGCATCGCCTTCGCTCTACTGGGCACTGTTTTTATCTTCGCTTCGAGCCAGCAGGGAGCCCTGGATTCAGGAACTTTGACTATCAGTGAACTGATTCTGAAAGCGCACACTCTCAATTTTCCTTTGTTGCGGCTTGGCTTCATTTTCTGTTTGATTGGTTACGGCACCAAAGCTGGTGTCTTCCCCCTCCACAGTTGGTTGCCCGATGCTTATTCGGAGGCACCGGCCCCAGCCTCTGCCATGCTTTCGGCAGCCCTGGTCAATTGCGCATTGTTTGGCATCTGGCGAGTGGTGCAAATCACGCAAGCCACGCACTCTCAAGCGGTTACTTTTGAACTGGTCGCGGCCCTTGGCACAATTACAGTGGTGGCCGCCAGTCTACTTTTGATCAGGCAGCATAGTTTCAAACGGATGTGGGCCTACTCCAGCATCGAGAACGTCGGGCTGATGCTGGTTGCGATCGGGATCGGATCAGGTGGACTATTTCTATTGCAAGCGATCAATCACAGTCTTGGCAAAGCGGCTGTTTTCCTGTTGAGCGGCAATATCATCCAGGCCAGCGGCACCAAAAAATTGCACGGTTTGCGCGGCATCCTCAAGTCCAGTCCGCTGTGGGGCGGTCTTTTGGCCATGGCCACTTTCGCAATCACGGGTTCTCCACCGTTTGGTTCTTTTATCAGCGAGCTGCAGATTCTCACAAGCACCGCTGACGCCGACCACTGGATTTTGGCAATGTTTCTGGTTTTGGCCATCTGCTTGAGCTTTATTGCCATTTGCATGCATGTGGGCGGCGTGCTATTTGGCCCTCCCCGAGGCGATTTCAAGCCCTTTCAGCCAGTGCGAGCCAGCCTCATGCCGGCTGTGCTAATCTGCGGTGCTTTCCTTTTAGGTACAGTAGTGCATGTTGATTTCTGGATGGGATTGAGATGAAACTCGAACGAAAAGAAGTTGAAATTGAAAAATTAGCTCAATCGATCAAGATCTGGTTGGAGAGCCGATTGGGTGGTAGATTGGGGACCGTGACTTCACTCGACGGCGGTCAGTTGGTGACGATCATGCTGGATCCGGCAAAAGGTATCGTCGAATATTGGGAGTCACAACTGAAGTCAGACGGCTACAAGGCTCTGACTCTGATGGTGCCCCAAGCTCACTGGTTCGAGCGAGTCTTGTGGGATATGTTCGGAGTCGTGCCGGAAGGTCATCCTCGCTTGAAACACGTCATTCTGCATGATGTTTATGCGGCTGATTTTTTCCCCCTGCGTAAAATTCCGTTCAATGGCGAAAAACTGGTTCGCAACGAGCGCGCTTTCAACTTTCTAGAAGTGCGCGGCGAAGGGGTTTACGAAATCCCGGTGGGACCGATTCATGGCGGCGTTATCGAACCAGGGCATTTTCGCTTTAGTTGTTTTGGCGAAACAATTTTGAATCTGGAGTTGAGATTCGGGTACGTGCATCGCGGCGTCGAAAAGCGCATGACCGAAGTGCCCTGGAAGAAAGCCAGATTCGTGGCTGAAGCTGCAGCAGGCGATACGATCGTAGGTAATGCCCTGGCTCATGCGGTCGCTATTGAATCTGTGCTCGGCATAGAAGCCCCCCCTCTGGCGCAATTCATGCGCTCACTGGCGCTCGAGATCGAGCGTTTGTCCATGCACATCATCGACGTCGCGGGTATGGGTACAGACACAGGTTTTCTCGGCTTCGCCCAGAATATGAGTCGCTTGCAGGGTAAGGCTCTGGGCCTGGGCGAACTGCTTACCGGTAGTCGTTTTCTTAAGGCATTCATCATGCCAGGCGGAGTGCGTAAGTTCGACCTGGCGATCCTGCCTAAACTCAAAGAGAATGCCAAATTATTGAAGGCCGAATTGGAGCCGCTCGTCGCTTTGCTGAAGGAGAGTCAAGTCGCGCGCGAAAGAATGGAGGTGGCTGGAATCTCCCGCTCTCTGGCCGGAGAGTTTGGCTTAGTTGGCATCGTCGGCCGGGCGTGCGGCATTGATTACGATACGCGCCGGCATTTCCCGCACGGTGCCTATCCGCAATACGCGCCACCACCGGCGGTAGAACTCAACGGTGATGTTTATTGCCGTGCCAAAGTGCGCATGAGTGAGATAGTCACCAGTCTCGATGTGATTGATTCGCTCCTGGTTAATGTGCCGACCGGCGCCTTTGCCACAGACGTGCCGGACAAATTGCCAGCCAATCAAATCGGTTGTGGCATAGTCGAAGCTTTCCGCGGTGAGCTGATTCATCTGGTAGTTACTGACGACGGCGGCAATATTCGGCGCTACTGCATCAAAGATCCCAGTTTCAATAATTGGACGGCAGTTTCGATTGCCATCCGCAACAATCTGATTGCAGATTTTCCTTTATGCAATAAAAGTTTGGCCCTTTCATACAGTGGAAACGATCTCTAAAACCCAATGCTTAAACTGATTTCTTATTTGTTATCTACCGGTATCGCCACTGTCACGCCGCCTTGCCCGGAACCGCCGCCGACCTGGCGCGGAATCCCGGCACTCAGTGACAGTCCCTGCCAGGGCAGGGGTTGCAACAGCTGCGCCGATGTTTGTCCAACTGGCGCCATCACTGTATTCAATGAAGACGGCAAGCCGGAAGTGGCGCTTGATCTTGGTGCTTGCATCCAGTGCGGATTGTGCATCGATCAGTGCCCGACCGGCACGATTGTGGAAAACAAGACATACAAAGTCGCCGCAGCCTCACGCCAGGACCTTGTTCTCACCACCAATGAAGCGCTCGTGCAAGAAGTACTGAACAAAATTACGCCGCTTCGTAAAACCGCGCCAAAAGATGACGGCACGAACAAAATTTTCAGTCAATCGCTCCATGCTAGGGTCGTTTCGACTGGCTGTTCATGCTGCGATGCAGAGATTGGTGCTTCGGGCAACCCGGTCTTCGATATCGAGCGTTTTGGTTTGCACATTGTTGCTTCGCCGCGCGCCGCCGATGTATTGTTTGTCACCGGACCGGTGAGCAAAGGGATGCAGAACGCCCTGGTGCGTTGCTACGGTGCCATGGCCGAGCCTCGCATGGTAGTTGCCCTGGGAACATGCGCCATATCTGGTGGCATGCATAAAGGCGGCTATGCCGAAGCCAATGGTGCTGATGCGATTTTGCCGGTGAATATCTATGTGCCTGGATGTCCGCCGCATCCATGGAGCATTGTGCACACCGTGCTC
>CAJCHQ010000834.1 GCA_903970295.1 Bryobacterales bacterium | reverse complement strand
GCCTCAAATTTATCCGCGGTATCCCCATTACCAACCGCCTTCCAACTTCCAGCAGCCCCCCAACTATCAGCAGCCCCCGAACTATCAGCAGCCTCCCAACTATCAACAGCCTCCCAACTACCAGCAGCCTCCCAACTACTAACAAAGTCCACTATTGAATAATGGATCGACCGCAACCATTGGGTAAATCATGATCAAAGCTCTGAAAAAAGAGGTTCCAAGATGTTGCGTGCACTTCTAATCGGTTTAGCCGTCATCGTCGGTTTGCTGGTGTTCAACTTTATTTTCTGGCATCTCCTTGGTCTAATTGCCATGGTTCTGTGGATCGGCATTGCTTTAGCAGCAGTTGCGGGCATCGGCTATGTCGTCTTTTCACTTCTTCAAAAGGACAAGCAACCTGCCCAGCCAGCAGTCAATTACAAAATCTTCGACACCCGCAATCCGCATGTGCAGGTGTACCGCTCTGAGCCAACGATCCAGGATCTAGTCTCTACGGCTGCCGGTCTAGGTGCTGAGGACGAAGGACAGGCATTCAATATCGCCAATGACACCAGAGTGTCGATTCTCGAAGACAGAGGCCGAGAATCAATTAAAGTCAAAATCCTGGATAAAGGGGCTAAAGAAAAAGTGGGCTGGGTCGCCAGATCGTCACTTGTGAAAGAATCCAAAGCCATTTAAAATTTCTACTCACCGTATACGATGGCATGCATGACAAATAACAGGAAAACCTCGGTCCGATAAAGTGGTCAAAGGAGCAGCAGCATGACGGGCACCGTAGAACCGCAGAAAAAAGGCTTTCCCGGCTGGCTAAAAATAGTATTGATCGTCGGCACAATTTTTGTCGTCGCCATAATCGTTTTAGCCACGGCTTGCACAAGGTTGTTGACGACAATGGCCGATCCAAAACACGTCAAGCAGATTGCCAGCACTTTCATGGACGTTAAAGAGCCCCCAGGTGGAGGTTTCGAGTACGCCCTTGGATTCGACATTGGTCCCAAAATGGTGGCTTTCGCCAACAAGCAAAAAACGCAAGTGTGGATCGTCGCATTGCCTGAAGCCAAAGATTTAGATGATCCGGAAAAAGCCTTGAATAAGATCGGTAAAATCACAGATTCGGCCAGTGCCGGCAACGCTGAATTCACGACGAAGCCCGCTGCCGGAGACAAAAGGAAATTCGAGGTGACGAGCAAAGACAGCGAAAAGGTCGGGGGTCGCATGATGAGCTATGCTGTCGGCTACGAGATCGGGCAGGACGGCAGTAAGCAACCAACCTTCATTGGTATATTTCCGCCCGGGTCAAGCGGATCCGTTTGCGTCTTCGGTCAATCAGTCGGCGACAAATATGATCTCGACGCCACCAAAGAACTCTTGCATAGTATCAATACGATCTAAGGCATCGTTGGATCCAGCAGTCTAAATTTTCACAGGGAAAAGTCTGCACAATTCCACAGTTATATTTGTGCGGTTAGATTGCATGATCTGGGCATCTTCAGCGAGGAGGCCACAGCATGCTTTCGAGAGTACGAACAAAAACACATGGACGAGTAGACAAATCCTTATTAAAAATGACAGCCAGATATATCGGTTCGTGCATCTGTGGTGCGCTAATCGAACCCGGCGACATCATTCAATTCGACAAGCAAAAACAGAACGCACTTTGTTGGGACTGCGCGAAGAAATATGCAGAAGCGCAATCAAGCGGCATTACACCTGTGGAAAACCTGACTGAATGCCAACAGCTGATCGATTCATATCGAAAGCTGCGAGTTCTGCCTTCACCGCTGAAAGACGAGACCCGCCTGCATATGCAAAACTTGTTGCACACGCTCATTCAAGAATTTGCCGCGCAGTCCGAAGCCAGGCAATTCATCAAAAGTCTTGCTGACTGCAGTGACACCGAGCCTGATTTCGTAGCGATCAGAGCTAAGTATCGAGGTCCCTGTAAACACTGCGAGACCCTGATAAATGTTGGACAACTGTGCCTGTACGAGAAAAACGCCAGGCGTCTTCACTGTCTCGCCTGCGATTGCCAGAGCACTCCGGTCATGCCTGTGCTTTCGTAGGGCAAGCGAAGGGGGCGCTTACCTGCCCAACTCAGCGCGCTACACTCGACTCTTTTTGCAATCGCATCATTACATTTTTGACGCGCAGCAAAGCTTCGGCAATGTCGTCTCTGTCGATGCCGTAATGCGTAACGGCTCTGAAACCGAGACGTTCGCTCAGCCATCCCATGCGCACTCCGGCTTCTTGCAAGTGGGCAAGAATTACACGCGGTGTTAATCCGGGCAGCGAAGTATGAAAGAACACGATATTCGTGTGCGTGTCGCCCGGATCAGCAATTATGCCCGGCAGCTCGGCCAGACCTTCGGCCAGGTGTCGGGCATTAGCATGGTCTTCAGCCAATCGATCGATCATCGTGTCGAGCGCGACCGAAGCAGCGGCGGCAACAACGCCAACCTGCCGCAGGCGTCCGCCAAGGCACTGACGCAGGCGACGCGCCTCGGCAATGAAATGGCTGTCGCCGGCAATGATCGATCCAACTGGACAGGACAGTCCTTTAGAAAAGCAAAATTGCACCGAATCAGCATCACGGACTAAATCAACCGGGCTCGCTTTAAGAGCAACAGCTGCGTTGAATAGGCGGGCTCCATCAAGATGGATTTTGAGACTGTAACGATCGGCAATATCGCGTACTTCGCTCATATATTCCGGTGTCAGAGGATGCCCATTCCACGTGTTTTCCAGACTGATCAACTTAGTTCTGGCAAAGTGCGGATCATCGGCATTGATCGAAGATTCGATTGCGTTCAACTCCAGACGACCATCGGGCAGGTTAGGCACTGTCCGCGTACTAACTCCACCCAGTGCGGAAGAACCGTTTTGCTCGAAGCTTGCGTGGTGGGAATGATGACCAAGAATGATCTGCTCACCGCGCTGACAATGAGTGAGAACCGAAATTAAATTGCCCATCGTGCCGCTGACCACGAAAAGCGCATCTTCCTTGCCGAGCATGCGAGCGACTCGCTCTTGCAGACGATTGACAGTCGGATCTTCATGGTAGCCATCGTCACCGAGCTCCGCATCACGCATCGCATCCCGCATCTCGGTCGTCGGCAGACTGACTGTATCACTGCGCAGATCGATGAATTTCATCGTCTGTCACTGTCGGTCAAAGCACTGCGCCTGGTGGCAGATCTCTGTACGCGACTATTGCGCGCCGTTACCCGGTTGCCATTTTTGGTATTAATTCGTGGCTTAGCCTGATCTTTGAAAGCGATCGTAAATACTTCATCGAGGTGGGCCACAGGAATGAGTTCCACTCGCTCTTTCACGTAATCGGGAATGTCTGCCAAATCCTTTTCATTGCTCCGCGGGAAGAGCACAGTTTTTATGTTAGCCCGCAATGCTCCCAGAACTTTTTCTTTCAATCCGCCAATCGCTAGCACTCTTCCGCGCAAGGTGATCTCGCCGGTCATAGCCAGACTGGCTCGCACAGGACGTTTAGAGATAGCCGAAATCAAAGCGATCGAGAGAGCAATGCCGGCTGAAGGCCCGTCTTTAGGAATCGCACCTTCGGGAATATGCACGTGTATATCATGAGTATCCTGGAAGGCCGGGTCGATGCCCAGGCTTTCGGCATGGCTGCGGATGTAGCTGAAAGCCGCTTGCGCCGATTCTTTCATGACATCGCCTAATTGCCCGGTCAATTGCAATTTGCCTTTGCCGGGCATTGTGTTCACTTCCACCGAAAGCGTTTCGCCGCCGACTTCGGTCCAGGCCAAGCCCGTCACAATACCAACTTGCGGTCCTTTGACCTCATTGTCTCGCATGACTTTGGCCGGGCCCAAATACTTTGTCACTATATTTGGTGTCACTTTAACAGACGTGTGCCGGTTTTTGACGATATCGGTAGCCACTTTCCGGCAGATTGTGGCCAGAGCTCGCTCCAGTGAACGCACGCCGGCTTCACGAGTGTACTCCTGGATGACTTTGCGTATGCAAGCAGTCGGGATCTTCAGATGCTTATCTTTAAGTCCATGCCGGTCCAGCAATTTCGGCAGTATATGCTGCTCGGCAATCGCCAGTTTTTCTTCTTCTGTGTAGCCAGAGAGTGGTATCACCTCTAAACGGTCGTACAAAGGACGAGGCACATAGTCGAGCGCATTGGCTGTGGCCACGAAGACAACTTCTCGCAAACTGAAAGGCGCGTCTAAATAATGATCGGTGAAATTATCGTTTTGATCCGGATCAAGCACTTCCAGCATGGCCGCTGTTGGGTCACCCATGTAACTGCGCGTCATTTTCTCGACTTCATCGAGAAGTATGACCGGATTTTTCGTGCCTGCTTGTTTGATCGCCTGAATTATTCGTCCTGGCATGGCACCAATATAGGTGCGTCGATGCCCGCGGATTTCGGATTCGTCGTTGATGCCACCAAGACTGATGCGGGCGAATTTGCGATTCATCGCTTTGGCGATCGACTTGACCAGACTGGTTTTGCCCACGCCAGGAGGTCCGACCAGACACAAGATGGTGCCTTGCGGCTGCTTGGACAATTTGCGCACGGCCAGATATTCCAGAATACGCTCTTTGACCTTTTCCAGACCATAATGGTCATGAGCCAAAATCTTTTCTGCTTGCTTGAGTTCGATCGCCTCGCGTGAACGCTTTGACCAGGGCAAACTAACGAGAGTATCGAGGTATGTCCGAATCACCGCCGCTTCGGCACTTTGCGGCATCATTTTTTCCAGCCGCTGCAATTCTTTCTGGGCCCGCTCGAGCGCTACC
>CAJCHQ010000833.1 GCA_903970295.1 Bryobacterales bacterium | reverse complement strand
TGCCGAGATTTACTTCAGATTGTTCTGACGTCTGTGATAAGCCAGGAGCTTTCTGGTTTATTCTCCTGGTATGGAGGAACCAGAATTCCAAATCCGATCCGTTCACAGACAAAATGGGGAAGAAGGCTCGCTGCGGGTATAGATCATGATCTACCACAAGCGGAATACCGTAGAATCGGAGTAAATATAGATGACCTGAAAATCCAAAATCCAAAATCCAAAATGAATGTGACGTGAAAATGCAGGTCACTTTTGACCAAATTGTCGAGATGTTGACCTGACCTGAACTGGTCACTTGCACACTGCCCCTTAGGGCCGACCGATCGCGTCAGGGAAGCATCGGCTTCTTCAGCTTGTCAGAAATCCAGGCCCGGAGAATGTGAGCCTGTATGTCCTTTGGGTCACGGGATAGCGCTTTGTTGCAGTCATCAAGAGCTGCATGATATTGAACCATTCCGGCATGGGCATTCCCCATGAGCACACAAGCTTTGGCGGAGTGTGGATCTAACGAAAGTGCCTTTTCAGAGTCGACTAACTCTAATTTATAATTCCGTAAGCGCTGATACAGATAGCCACGATGCAAATGAAATTCGCCGCATTTAGGACCAAGTGAAATCGCCTTGCTGTAGTCATCGAGCGCCTTCGGGATATCTTCTGCATTTGCATATGCACTGCCTCGACTGGCGTAATTTTGTGCATCTCTCGGGGACAGCTCAATTAATCGGGTAAAGCTTGTGATCGCGCTGGAGTATTGGTGCAAATGCAGCTGAATGCTGCCGAGCGATTTGTATGCAGCTATTGCCAAATCACTATCTAACTCTGTTATTTTTTGGAATGCGTTAGCTGCCTCTGCAAACTTGTGCTCGATGCGATACGAGTTGGCTAACTGCAAGATCTCTGGAATCGTTTCGCTATCGGTTTCATATGGCTCAAAAGCCATTTGCCTGGTTCGATAATCGATAACAATCTTGTAATGGCTAAGAAATGGTGCGCCTAACATTGCGTCAGGAAGAGATCCTGGCAATCCTTCGGTTCTTATAGTGCAAATGGGATCTTTATATTTAAGATTACCGAGGGACAAGCTTTTGAATCGCTGAAGCACTATCATTAATTTTTCGGCTTGAAGTCCAAGGTCCACAGAGAAACGCGGCTGTTCCTTCAGGATCGATTTCACCGCATCGGCTAAAATTACATTGTCGGTACAACCGGTATCTATTATTCCTGCAATATTCTGCTGATCGTCGATACTCATATCCACATTAATGAGATGATTTGCCGTCAACTTAAATGGAACAAAAATCGCGTCTGGTGAAAAGGCTACAAGATCATCCGGATCACGAAGGACAACTTGCTTCGCTTTATAGTCTATGCAAACTGTAAAGTGGTGCAGTAGATCGCCACCAAGAAGACCATCACTGCCAAATTCGAATGGTTCGAACGAAACGGACCCGTCTTTTGGGCACGACCAGATATCGATAGTCGCATTCCTTAGCGTAAACGAACCAATTCCAAAGTTGGCAATTGTGCACCGGGTGACTTTGAACGGAACATTCAACAATCTCCCTGGCACGATGAACTCCTTAGTGGTAGTTATTCTTTCGCCCGATCGTTTCCATTTGACAGTTACGTCTGAACCAGTGTCCAAGATAAATTGGTATTTCTGTTCTCCTAGCCGGATCGGAAGTAAAATTTTGCCTGTCGAGCTGTAATGAAATGGGATTACGCATGGATAACCGCTGAGGGCCTTAATTTGCCTGTCAATGGAGTCTTTGACATCAACACCAGATTTTTGTGATGAATCTGTTACCCGATTTGCCACAAGCGGTCGCTCCCCGCACCCGGCAACAGCTATTTCGCAATTACCTACATAAATTACCGTTGTGCATATGATCACAAAGGCAACGAACGTAACTATGTTGAAGGAAACGTGTTTCAAATGGAAGCTACGATGATCGAACAAGAAGCTGCATGTAAACGGGATGGAGTTACCAGATATGGAAAATTCTGTAAATGCTCGCTGCCTCTCTGTTTCTCCCGAAATTCGAATGGTTTTGGCGAACTGTTTCTATTTGAGGACAACCGCTCCGGCAATGCTCAGTCCTTGGTCAACATGAAAACGGGATGAACGTCTTTGTTTGCGATTCTAGAACGTCGTGATCACCCTCTGGCGCCTCATTAGCGATGATATCATGGCTGCGGGCTCAAATCGAGCCCAAGTCTCGCTACTCAATCAAGATCTACGCCACTCGTTTAGCATTCTAAATCATTTTGGTCATCTTAGCGCCCCTTGCGTATTCGCATTAATTTGACCGGCAATCCGCCGGCCAAAAAAACGTGCGCCGAGCGGACAAATCATGCAAATATGCACCCTTGTTGCCATCACACTAGCTCACATTTGAAAGCCAGTTCACACCGCATGATCAACAACAATTTGCAATACGGAAGTTCAATTAAATATGACGTCCCTCACAAGCCACCGCGCCGACGTGAATGTCAGTGCGCTCACCCTTGCCGCCTGCATTAATGCTATTGGATCGTAAACGCACCAGAATCACCATCTTGTCGAGCCAAATTAGTTGCGGCAAGATAGTTGGCGAAGGAGCCGAATGGCGAATGCCGCGAAAAGCACAACAATCTTTTCCCCCAACAATAGAAAGGTTTTGCATGTTTGTACCTGACGATATTGAAATTCTCTTGTGCACCGAAGCAATAGACATGAGAAAAGGCGCTGATGGATTAGCTGGTTTGGTGCGCGATATTTTGCAAGACGAGCCACTTGCGCGAAAGCTGTTTGTTTTTCAAAGCAAACGAAAAGACAGAGTAAAGATTCTCTACTGGCATTACAATGGTTTTGCAGTGTGGAGCAAGCGAATTCAGCGCGGCTAATTCAACTTTCCCACTGGTACTGCTGGTGGTATGACGCTGCGGCGGACCGCGCTGCGAATGATTCTAGAAGGTGCGGATTTGAAAGCATTAAGCCAGATGCGCAGAACCGCATAAATAAACTTCTGGAGTTCTGTTTTATTGCTAAAATTTCTTTGAGTTAAAGGAGATTTTAGTGCCACTTTCCACGCCACAAACATCCGAAACTAGTTTGCCGAGCGATCTTCAGGCCTGCCATGATTTAATTCGTGATCTGGCATTTTTGCTTGAGAGTAGGGGATGCGGATATCGCTCGCCTAAAAGAGCGGCTGCAAAATATGACGCGCGGTAAGTTTGGTAGGAGCACGGAAAAATTGTCAGCACTTCAGCTGTCGCTATTCAGAGAACAGTTGGAAGATTTACTGCTGTCCGCTGGTGAATATCGCGAACCGTCGGAAACTAGTGACGGTCTCGATACCGCCAATACAAATGTACTTGTTAAAAAGCATGGAGGAGGTGGACGCAAGCCAATCAGTGCTTCCGTAAAAAGAGTGCAAAGGCACTACTTTCCGACTGACGACGAGCTGGTTTGTGATTGTGGTGAGTCGAAAAAGGAAATAGGCTGCTATCATCAAGAATGAGAATCCAATCGATTCACTTGCAGAGCATCAATTTGTGAGTTTTCAATGAAGAGCCTATATGATCAACTTTTTCAGCTGCTGGGCAAAGACACAGATGATCTTGAGTTCAAGCGACTTGTGACGGAGATAGGAGAGCCTTCTCAGGTGTACGAAGCCGACGATAACATCATCTATGAGTTTCATGAACATGGGTTCGGTATGACATGCAAGCAATCCAACAAACGGTTTTGGATGTTAGCTTTCGACTTTGCAACTCAGTCTGTCAAGAGTGGTGCCGTGAAACCATTCCGGGAACAGGTTCATGCTGGTATCAACTCGACAGATTGTCCTGCAAATGTCGAAGCAAAGCTGGGTGTAAAACCTAAGTCATTCCGCGGTCCGCAAATTAACAGCAAGCATACCGGCAAATATGAACTCTTACCGTACCAGTTCACCTGCGTCTTTGAGAGTCAACAAGGTGCCTTGGAAGGAATGTGTGTGTATGCTGTAGATTTTGGAAATTAACAA
>CAJCHQ010000832.1 GCA_903970295.1 Bryobacterales bacterium | reverse complement strand
CAGCCAGGGCCATGCGCATGACCATGGCTTCGATAGCAATGTCCCTGTACACAACTAATTTTGTTGCGGCCGGTACGACCGAGCTCGCATTTTGGAACGAAATATCTCAGTTCTTCGGAGGTACTCCGGATCATCGTGCCCGGTCGGTGGAGACCATAGGACCAGGAGAGAGCCAAGTCCAGAAAAATTATTGCGACGAAATGTTCGATCAGATCGCCGCTAGGGCATTCGACGAGCAGGGCGTGAAGAACCTACTGGCGGTCAAGCGCGAGTGCCCTTCTGGTATACCGCATGCTCCTCTGGACGAGACGCTTGGGTACGTCAACGGGAAGTTGAATTGCGCATTTCATGATCGGCACACCTATATGCTGAGTCCGCAACAAGCTGCTGATTTTCATGAAGAGGCCAGAGGCATTCACCATGACTCCAATGAGGGTGGCATCGGAGCGGAGTTCAGTGTAGACATGACTAAGAATGCGCCGACTCCAGTTGAAGAAACGCTTCAGCCAGCGCCGCCATCAACTAGCTCCGCAGTCAAAGAGTGCAGGACGCCGCCCGCTTCCAAAAAAGCACCGAAAAATTTTGCTTTCACCGGGGTTGTCTATCATGTCTTCGAAAATGGCCCAGGCTATAAAGCCGGTTTGCGCGACGGTGATATTATCACCGCTGTAAACGGACTGCCGGTGATCGGTCTGAAAAACGATGTCGTGACTAAGTCTATGCTTTCGGGAACGGTGGGCTCCGAGGTGCAAGTGAGCTTAGAACGCGGCCCTCAAAAATTGGCTATTACGATTACGCGCGATCTCTCTTTTCCGGACAACGTCTGGATTAGGGATCTAGGCGATAACGTCTATGCCATTGTAGTCAAGGGCTTTCATCGCACAGGCACATGGAGAGAAATTTTTACCTCGATCAAGAAACTGCCGATCGGCGCCCGCTACGCACTTGACTTTCGCAACAATCCTGGCGGTTTCATGGATGAATCTATTTGGGCGGCTGCACTGTTCGTTCATGATGGCATGCTCGTCTCGGAGCGTCAGAGGGTAGAATCCGACAGTGTGCTAGAACCATCGCATTACGAAATTCGCGAGTGGTATCGCAAAGACGCAAAGCTATTCCTCAGAATCACCGATGAGCTCACGGGGCTAGTACTGCGGGACGAGCTGACCGGGCCAATCGGACAACCTGTCGATGAGGAACATGCGACCCAAGTCAGAGATCAGCGCATCGACATTCCGTTCATCGGTGCATGCGCTGTCGTTGCTGTGGTTAATAAAGACACTGCGTCGGCAGGTGAGATCGCCGCCGCGGCCCTCGCAGAAAACCTGAACACCAATAATCTTGCTCAGCCAAATTGCAAGAATTCTCAAGGTGCGAAATCTATCGGGAGCGACAAAACCTTCGGCAAGGGCATCGTGCAGACGGTCTCAAAAGGACCGCTCGAGACTATGGTGTCGGTGACAACCGGCCGCTACTTCACACCAAATGGTGAGTGGTTGGGCGATGCCGAGGAGGATCGGCGCGGTCTGTCGCCCCAGCAGCTGGTGCCGGAACCCCCAGACTTTATGCCCTATACGTCGACCGACAGAGAGATGGCGGCGGCAAAAGAGTTACTTCTTCATAACGACGAGTAGACGTTGAGATAGTCAGACTTTTTCGGTCTTGACTGTCTCATCGCGGGCCAAAAGCCGCGGTCGCCCAGCGAGAAAGGAATCAAAAAAATGCACAACATTCTTCAATTGCTCAAGGCCGCAGGCAGTCAACTGGCTTCCGCAAGCGACCTATTCAATCTCCAGTCGCTCCAGGCGATACACGACCTGGCGGACGTTCTCCCGACAATCGACAATTACACCTTGCACTGGCTCCACTTCGAACACCCGCAAATCGCTTTGAGTGGGGCGCTGCTGGCTGTTATCGTGATTGTCTTACTGAGGTAAGCAAGCAACCGACTGTCGGTCATTCACGCTTGCCAAAACTGCGAAGCAAACCGCGGTATCGACTATTGCGGGCTGTGCGATCAACTTCGATGTTTGTATTGTTGATCAGCCTGCCCCTGGCGATTGCCGTGCCCACCAAGGTTGAGCCTTTGCCGGGAAGCAAGGTTCAGACCGTCGACGTCCTGCTTATACTCGACAATTCGTCCAATGTCAAAGAATACATCACCAGTTCAAGAACAGTATTGGAGAGCGCCAAACAGGCGCTGAATCCACCGGAAGGCACTTGCGGCGAAATCACAAATTGGGGAGAGCGCAAACTCGACGCTGAGGCATGGGCGGCGTGCCAGATTGCTGAAGCCTTACCTTATGCCCGCTTGACCGTGGGCACGTTCGACGGCGAACCTCATTGCTGTGCACCGCCACTGGTGCTAGATCACAAATTCGTCAATCGCTCGATTCGGAACTCGAACCAAACGATTGGTGACAATTCGTCTAATTTTGATGGACCGAACGCCAATCGCGGCGAAGGTCCAGGAATTATCAAGGTAGTTCTCGATTTTCTCGAGAGAGAGAGCGATTGCAAATCCAAAATCGTGGTCTTTATGACCGATGGTGACGGCACGATCGACCCAGCACAATTTGAAATTCTTGCCAAACGCTTCGCTGCCAGCTACGCCGCGAATAAGTTGCAAGCCTTTTTCATGCTCGGTCCCGGCGCCGACACCGTCGCCTATGACGGCCCCGACGTCGACCCGGTCAGATTTGCGAGAGATCCCCGCGTGCGCGGGACGATCGCAGACCTTGCCAAACCAGAAGAACTAAACTCAGTGATTGAAGCAATGAAAAAAGTGC
Organism: Bryobacterales bacterium; assembly: GCA_903970295.1. The sequence continues at coordinate 3,087 of CAJCHQ010000832.1, read as the reverse complement.
CGACAGCGGAGACAAAAGTCGACGGCCGCATCCAGGAGCGCCCAGTTTATGACGCCTTCCTGCTGCTCGCTCTGATCGCAGCTTTGTCACACTGCGCGGCTTCGGCTGCACTGGGACGTATCCGCTAACAGAGCGAAACAGTTTTAGGAGATCGCTATGTTGAAAAATGAAAGCGTCGGTGAGAACAGCACAGTCCGGCGCTTGCTTCGTCAATCAGCGACCACAGTTGCTACTTGCTGCCGATGGACAGGTGTAACCATCAATCGCGTTTGGCGTTTGCGATTGCCAATCGCGTTCACTCTGACTATTCCAATTGGCTGCGCTGTTGCTTATTATCCGGGCTACCTGCAGCTTAGAGAAAAACCTCCTCAGGAGGAATTCTACAACCAGGCAATGGCTCTCTTTCACTCACAAAAACCATATCTTGACGACAAAGCTCACTGGCCATCCTACAACTTCGAGAGCGCGCTCGGGCCAGCGATTCCATATTTAGAGCGATCGCTGGCAGCCTATGAAGAACAAAGTCAGGCTAACATCTGGCAGCGATTTCTCTATGGCCGACCGAACGTAAGATTGGCTGCCCAAGCGTATTTAGCAGAGGCGCACTTCTTTGTCCTGACCGCCAACCACAAACAGGAAAAGTTTGCAGCGGCAAAGAGCATGCTTGAAAAAGCGATCGTGCTTAACCCCGGTATGCCTTATGCCGAAAGTCTTTCGCTGGAACCAATAGCAATCAATCAACTCAACTATCTCGCCATCTTGATCCAGAGAAATCTGGAATTACTTTACCGAGATAATGCAAATATCAGGTTGCCAGCTAGAAAAGACGGTGCCGACAAAAAAGGAGAAAAGTCCCAGACGGATGGAAAAGAACAGTCCGACAGACAAGAACAGACAAAGGAACCTGGGAATGAGTCAGCGTCTGATGCACAAGACGAGCATCCTGACGCCAACGCCAAAGGGGCCGGCGATACAGGCGGCGATAAACAAGGCGAAGGTCTCAGCGGTAATCCCAACGCGAAGCGTGAAACGCCATTTGATGGAGAAGTTGATGATCCCAATCAAGACATTCAAGGACAGCGCGGCGCGCATTTAAAACCGTCTGCCAAACCCAATACACAGCAGAACGAAGGCGCGGGCAGCATTGACGGCATTTGAGAAAGGAGTCTGGAAAATGTTAGCAGATATAAGATTTAGCGACCCAGGCAACCTGCCCTTAGCCGCTATTGCTTGCCTACTGACTGTGATATGCGGCGGGTTAGTCTTGAAGAACTTCGGGAGGGCACGCAGGCTCTACGGTGCGCCCCACCTCGTCGACACTTATTCAACCAGAGTAGGCGTCGTCACTAAAACCATGTCGCTATTCGCGTTTATCGCACCGGTGCTTCTAATTGGCGTGGCGATTATCGGTCCATACCTACCAGGTGCCCAAATACGAGTACCAGTTGGCAAAGAAGACGTTGTCGTGGGTATTCAAGACACGCGAGGCATGGAAACAACCGATTACCTCGGTTTGTCTGAACCTGACAAATTGCAATTCTTCCATGGCAAAGGCAGTGATCTTGATGCCGCCAGCTACATGGTCAGGCATTACATCAGTCCGGCAATGCGCGGTCAGTTGGCTGTGCTTGTTTTTCAGGGTGAAGCGCTGTCACTTGTCGACCTCACTGATTCCTTAGATATGGTCGACAAAACGCTGAGACAATCCCTCAAAATCGGCATGGCCAGTGTCGGTACTGTACAAAAGAATGGCAAAGTCAGCTCGATCGCCGCTTTTTTGGAAGCCGCTCTCGATGAATGCGATCGTTACGGCGAAAAAGGTCACGATTGCGTCATTGTGTACATGGGAAAAGGCGACGATACAAGCGATCCGGAAAGACTAGCCAAAGTCGAGCAAAGAGTGCGCGAACGCGCAAGCAAAATAATCATCATCGGACTGGGTGGTGAGCCGACACGAATACCAGTCTATGCAGACGATGCCAACGCCAGCACGAATGCTCTCTGTATGGAGGCTCAAGCCATAGGGCATGCAGATGATCCCAACTGTGCGACCGAGCAGTTAGTTGGGTACTACAGTTTCAAGGATGGCACAGAACCAACTTCGGGTATTGACGAAGCCGGTCTCAAAAAGCTCGAAGCGGAACTTGGACCAAAAGCCCATTACATTTGCTTCGACCCCAAAAACTTGCCGAAAATCGACTGGTCTCAAGAGCTAAGTGACTGGAAAACGGTTGTCGGGAAAGATCTGTTATTTAGCTGGCCGGCGGGGGCTGCCTATCTCATTATCGTCTTGATGGGGTTGATTAGCTGTCTCGAGGTTCCTTGGAAAGAAGTGCAGTCGTCACGACTGTTTCACCAGAAAATGCGGAGATAGAAATGACGAAGCCCGCAAAACTTAGAACGTCAACGAGGCGAATCGCCTTGCCGGCAGCTGCCCCGACGAACCTAATAGCCTTAGCATGCTTAGTAGGCTTGGCATTCCCAATAATCTCAATATATTCGCTTAAAGCGCCTCCAGCTGCCAGGCACTGGTCTGAAAGCTGGATGCCGGAATGGCTGATCAGCGACAACTCAGCCCCTATCCTCTGGCAAACAGACAGAGAACCGATGGTCAGCGTCTTGACCAAACAAAACTACGACGATCATCTGACAATTGAGGTGAAAAGCGCCCGGCTTTATGGCTTCAGAATTGGTCAGCCAATAAAACTGCGTTATTTGATCACCACTTTAAGCAGCAATAACCTGCAGTTCGAGACTCTGACCGCAGGAAAGCTTCTGAGGGAACCAACTCCCTGGCGCTTGATCGGCAAGCCGCAGTACAAAACAGTGAGAGCGAACGGCTTAGTCACAGCCACTGTCGATCTGACTGTCGCTTTCTGGGAACCACCGGTGTCCGAGCCAAATGCCGAGCCCAAACTGGTGCCTTTCCAGTTTGAGTTCTTCTTTTCCAATCCGAGTCAGGCTGATGAGTTACCGATCTGGGAATACAGGCAGACGCCACCGCTTGATGTGGGTTTCTCGAGTTCGCTCGAGCCCGATGCCAGGTACTTCGAACTCGGACCGCTAGGCGTCATCCCGGATCGCTAT
>CAJCHQ010000831.1 GCA_903970295.1 Bryobacterales bacterium | reverse complement strand
CTAGTTCGCTTGTTTCAGTAATGGCTGCGGTAGGCGATTCTATCGCCGGCAAATTGTCCACACTGGTGGCGCCGATCTTGATGTCGAGCTTCTTGCCCGTTGCCGCTTTGCCGAGACTGGTGGCGCCCAAGCCGGGTTTTGAGGCAGGCTTTTCCACCTCTTTTTGCATCACCTGTGGTGTAGCGATGGAGTCGAGCATCGACGAAAGACTGGGGGCATCACCGCCAGCCGGTGCGCTAGTGGCCGGTTTATCAACCGGCTTATCGAGCGGTTTACTGGGTGTCTCGGGAGCTTTGAGCGGTGGGGCTTGCGCGGCTGGTTTTGAGCCGCCACTACTGGTGGTGCTGCCTGGTTTAGGGAACTGCGAAGGCTGGTTCAATTGCGACTGTGGTGTCAGCTGCGATTGCGGGCGCTCTGGCACCGCTGGCTTGGCGGGCGCCGGTACATCTTTCGGCAATGCCGGAATGTTGGAACCGGAAGAAAGCAGACTGCCACCACCGAATAGCGAATCCATTTCTGGTTCATCGGCGGTTTCGTCCAGGCGGTCGAGGATCGACTTGAGGCTTTCGCTGCCTTCTTCGCCCTGACCTTCAGCTTTGTTTCTTTGCGTGCCAGTGCCGCTTGCTGACAGCGCTTGCAGCTTGGTAAATGTACTCGTGCTTTTGCGTTTTTGAGCCTGCAAGCGCGTTGCGGTCGAGGAGGAAGTCGGCTTGCGTTCACCCGGTGCGTTCGCTTCGGCGGCAGATTTGGCTGCCGCCGCTTTGGCTACTGCGTCGGCTTTGGCGGAGATTTCGGCAGCAGTCAGTCCGGGCTTGTCTTCAGGTGATATGGTGTCCAGCAATCCACGCAAATTCGTGGCTGAATTGGACATCTCGCCCTTGGGTGGTGCTGCCTCGACTTTGGGCGCTGATAATTTATTTTGTTCGTCGGCAGCCAGGGTGGATTCTACCGCTTTGTGCGAGCCAGTCGCTCGAATGGCATCGCTGACGCCGCCTTTGCCCATGGCTTTGTCGGCCAGTTTGGCCGCTTCTTTTTCTGCTTTTTCGCGCTCTTTGGCCAGCTGCTTTTCTTGTTTCTCGCGCTCTTTTTTGTCTTTCTTATCTTCTTTGCTCTCTTTTGCTACTGGGGCTGAGGGTGCCAGGTCGATGCCATCGGCATAGACTGACTCGGGCGCCAGAGTGTAGAGACAAATTATGCTCAATACACCGCCTGTGACTGCCGTGGCCAATTCAACCAGGCTGAGCAAAACAATTTGATCGCCCAGCATTTTCATGGCGATGCCAGGTGAACAAAAATTGCCGACTGCTGCCGAAAGCATGCCGATTGCCATCATCAACGCCGCCAATCTGATTTTTTGGGCGCCGCTTGCTGTCTGATAAACTGTGGCGGCGAAGAAAAGCGGCACCAAAATCTGAATGGCCATTACCAAAAGGATGTGCATTTCGAATAGTTTGTCGGGCAAAAGCTTCAGCGATAGCCAGGCTCCAGCTGGAGTGGCCAATATCAGAAGCACGGCTAACGCCGCCATCAACTTAGAACGAACCCGCAGCTTTAACATTCAGTACCGTATGCCAAACGCTTCAAAATGCCCCCCAACGATCAAGTCCAATATACCCCGGCGCCGTCGCAATACTTTCTCTTTGAAAGCTTTTTTGCCCAGTTAAATCGCACATTCCCGGGGTAATACTACCGCAAGCCCGGGTCAAGTGCGAAATGTCGCGCCAACCTGTGCACTTAAGGTTTTTCGCAGTTTCGCCAGCCACGTATCCACCTCTTCATTCGTCAAGGTCTTTTCTGGCGCCTGCAATCTGAGCCTGAATGAGAGGCTCTTTTGTCCTGGCGATGGCTCGAAGATGCTGACAAGTTCCAGTTCTTGCAAATTCTTACCGGCTTCTCCGGTGATGCATGACTGGACCGCCGCGTAGTCGACCGCTTCAGCCACATCCACAGTGATGTCGCGTTTGACCGATGGTGTATTAGCCGATTCTTCGAATGCTTTTCTTTTGCGCAGCGACCGCAAATTGTCTAGATCTAATTCGAATAAATAAGCGCTTTGTCCGAGCTGTTGTTTATCAGCCGCGGCGGGATGTATTTCTCCCAACCAGCCGAGTAGTTGCAAATTGCGCTGGCGATTCCAAGCCTGTTGTTGACCATCGCTGGCTTGACCTTGAGGTCGGGATTTGTCGAGCTGACCCCCTCGCCCGGCATATGCAACTCGACAAGACCTGGCCGGATGCAAAAGCAAATTTTCTTCCTCGCTCACGAAGAAGCGCACTTTGTTCAAATCGAGACCGAGTTTTGTCAGCAAGTTTTCGACAATGCCCTTGGCCAGATAGAAGTCGAGAGCAATAGCATCTTTGCTTTTCCATCCGGTTTGATTATTGCCCAGCAAAATGCCTGCCACTCGGGTCGGCTCAATCACACCAGTGCCGCCATTCTTTTCTCGGGCTTGCTCGTAGGTGCGACCGATTTCGAAAAGCCAGACTTTATCGGCACCGCGGGCGACGTTATAGGCCGCTGTTTGCACCAGTCCAGGTAAGAGGCTCTGCCTCAAGACTTGATGATCGGCCGAGAGCGGATTGAGAACGCGCACCGGCTCATCTTTTCCTGGTGCATCATGGGTGAGACTGCTCACCCAGGCTTCGCTCAGGCCGCTGCCCGTGAGTGTACCAATCACAGTGGCCAGAATGTTGTCGGGCGGATTGGCGGCGATTGTGGCAGCGGGCATTGTCGCCGGCACTTTGTCGTAACCCCAGAGGCGACAAACTTCTTCGATCAAGTCGATTTCGCGGCTGACATCTCTTTGTCTGAAGCTGGGCACGTTGAAAGTCAGTCGGCCAGGCTCATTGTGGGTGACATTGAAACCCAGAGGGGTGAGCAAATCGATTACTTGCTGTTCCGTCAGTGCAAACGAGAGGATGCGCTTCAATTGATTCATTCTGAGAACGATTTCCACGCTCTCCACTTTGTCACTACCGGCGGTGACGAGAGGAGCCAATTCTCTATGCTCACTGTTTTTGCGGCAATATTGCCAGATCAAATAAGCGGCCCGATTGGAGGCGTTGGCGGCTAAGGCCGCATCCACACCGCGTTCGAAACGCAAGCTTGAGTCGCTCGAGAGACCGAGCAAGCGGCTGCTGCGGCGTACTCGCGCCGGTGTAAAAGCAGCAGCCTCGAGGGCAATTGCTTCGGTGGTATCGCTTATCTCGCTTTCTTTGCCACCCATCACACCGGCGACGCCAACTACGCTCTGGTCATCGGCAATGACCAGCACTTCTTCGCTCAACTGCCGTTTCTTGCCGTCGATTGTTTCGATCGTTTCGTTCGCCCTGGCTTTGCGCACTGTCAACTGATTGCCTTTTAATTTGGCCAGGTCGTAGGCGTGCAGAGGCTGTCCCAGTTCATGCATGACATAGTTGGTGAGATCGACTACCGGGTTGACCGAACGCACCCCGACTGCGGCCAATCTTTTGCTAATTGTAGCGGGCAATTTTCCGCCGCCCAGACCTTCGATCACTCTCAGTGTGAAAATCGCGCAGTCTGATGAATCTTCGATCGCCACCCGAAATTGACTGCCGATCCTTTTGGCTGGGTCAAAAGGTGACTCGGGTAAATTCCAGACCGGGGTTCTCAGCGGTCTTTGCAATAGGGCGGCTACTTCTCTCGCCAATCCTATGACCGACAGAGCATCGCCTCGGTTCGAACGAGGCTCCACAGTCAAGACATAGTCGACGCTCAGATCGAGTAATTTGATCACGTCAGCGCCGATTTCATATTGCGGATCCTCTTTGTCGAAGATCAAGATGCCGCCGCCTGCGTCGTGCGCGTCTTCACCGATGCCACCAGCGGCGATGCTGAGACCAAGCTCCGACGGCGAGCACAACATGCCGTTGGAGACGACACCGCGCACTGGTTTAGCCACCATTTTGAAAGGTTTGCCTTCTTTGCGATCGAGAACTTGGGCGTCGACAAGAGCGACCGGGATGCGGTTGCCGACTTCGATATTCCAGGCACCACAAACTATTTCCAGAGGGTCGAGGCCAGGGGCCACTCTGGTTTTAGTCAGGCGAATCTTGTCGGCGTTCGGGTGCGGGTAGATTTCCAGAATCTCGCCAACCACTATGGGACCTGAAACTTCCGACCCGATTTTGTGCACTTCTTCCACTTCGAAAGCGCCCATGGTCAGCTTGTCCGCCAGCTCTTGCGGGCTGACGCCCTCGAGATCGACATAATCGGACAACCAATCAAAGGACAATTTCATAACCAGAACCTCGGTCGCTGCAGTAAATCAATGGGCGCTTCAGAACTGTTCCAAAAAGCGCAAATCGTTGGTCCAGAAGTGGCGGATGTCGTTGATGTCGTATTTCAACATGGCCAGGCGCTCGATGCCCACACCGAAAGCGAAACCGCTGAATTCTTCCGGGTCGATGCCGACGTTTTTCAAAACGTTGGGGTCGACCATGCCGCAGCCGAGCAGCTCGAGCCAACCACGATGGCCGCAAGTACGGCAGCCGGCGCCGTCGCAGAATGGGCACTGACTGTCGAGTTCGGCGCTCGGTTCGGTGAAAGGAAAAAAGTCCGGTCTGAGCCGCGTCTTCATTGGCTTGCCGAAGAGCAAACGAATGAATTCGTTCAAGGTGCCTTTCAAATCGCCGAAAGTGACATTGCGATCGATGAGCAGTCCTTCCAACTGATGAAAGACTGGGTATTTTCTGGCGTTGACTTCCTCGTTCCGGTAGACGCGACCGTGCGAAATCACTCTCAGTGGTGGTTTCTGCTTTTCCATAACCCGGATTTGCACTGTCGAGGTTTGACTGCGCAACAAAACGGAGGCACCAAGATTGGTATAAAAAGTATCCTGGGCATCACGTGCCGGGTGATTGGCCGGCGTATTCAACGCATCGAAGTTGTAGTAGTCGGTTTCGACTTCCGGTCCTTCGACGGCAGTAAAGCCCATGCCGTAGAAAATTGTCACTATTTCCTGGGTGATTTGCCTGAGCGGGTGAATGTGGCCGAGGGCAGTTTTTGTGCCGGGCATAGTCACATCGATTTTTTCGGTCAACAGTTTTGCTGCGAGCGCTTTTGCGTAAAGCAGTTCTTTGCGCTTGTCTAGAGCTTCCTGAATGGCGTTGCGCACCTGATTGGCATGCTGACCGACTCTTGGCTTATCCGCGGGCGGCAACTGACCCAATTGTTTGAGGATTTTTGTGACTGAACCCTCCTTGCCCAGATATTCGATGCGGGCGCTCTCCAGCTCACCTTCGGCTTGGGCTGCGGCAATGGCTTTGAGCGCATTGTCTTCGAGTTCGTTCAGATTATTGTCCAGCTCGTCGCCCGTTAATGTCTGCATATTCAGCTCTTTGTCATCGCCCGGTCCGAATCTCTAAATTATCAGAATGGCGCCCTTTGCGGTTCAGACCAGCTTCTTTAATTGCGATTTGAAAAGAAATTATTGACATCGAGCGCCTCCTCTACCAGTCGAGATAACCAAAGCGGCTGAGCGCTTATAATTCACGGAAAGAAAGGTTGGAAAAAGAGTTGCCTAGACAAAGATTCAAGAAGGGACCGGGACAGACAATTCCCACCACGCGCGTGTCGGTGATTGTCATCCCGGAAGACAATCAGCACATTTTGCTTGTCAGGCACCGCAAGGGTAACCGGCAGTACTGGGTTTTACCCGGCGGTCGACTGGAATACGGCGAGACATTTTACGAATGTGCCGTGCGGGAGTTGAGTGAAGAGACCGGATTGAACGTGCAAGTAGAAAGATTTCTCTATCTTTCCGAGGCGATCGCTCCCGACCGCTCCCGCCACATAGTGAATATTTATGTCAAAGCCAAAGTCGTGGGTGGCACTCTGAAAGTCGGAAATGAGCCGGTTCTTGCCGGTGTTGACTTCATCCCATTGAGCGAATTAGAGAGAATTACACTTTTCCCCCCGATTAGCAAAGTCATCCTTGAAGCGCTGCCCGAGGGGTTTTCAGGGGGCATCAAATATCTTGGCAATCTCTGGGTGTAGTATCATCAGTTAAAAATCAGGAGACGGACCATGGCTCAGCAAAGAGGTATGAAGCGCGCTCAGAAAGTTCTGGCACGCAAACAGAAGAAGGCAGTATTGGCGACCAAGACCAGTGTGCGCAAGGTCGTACGCCAGGCCGAAGTAGCTAAAAAAGAAGAAGTGGCTGCCGCCAAGAAAAAATAAGAGAGGCAAATTGCCCTCTCAAGACAGATCTTCGCCAAAAACGAAACTGACACCGCCAGCATTGACCTCACTGCCGGTTTTAGCACCTTGTTTGATCAATTCATCGATCACACCCATCGCTCTCAGCACATCGAACATGTGATGAAGAGACATCGGCTCCTTTAAATTGGTGACCTGGACGATGCGCGCCACCCGGTCGCCTTCCACCCAGAAAATGTTCTTCGATCGACTGACGACGAATTCATCGGCGGGACGTTCTCTGGCCATTTCGTCTTCAATCAATTCAGGCAACTCGTCGGGCTTGGGAATTTTGGCCAACTCGTTGTAGACGTGGCTCATTAATTCGTCTACTCCAATTTTGGCGACGGCGGAGATCGCCCGGATCTCCTGAAATTTGCTGCCAAACTCTTTTTGCACTTTTTCTTTGACAGCCTCTGCCTCCTCAGGCAACAAGGCATCAACTTTGTTGATGATCAACAAACAGGGCAGCTGGGCTAGCTTTTCGTCATACGCCGCGAGTTCGTCCACGATCGTTTGAATGTCCTGGCTGATCGTGGCCGACTGAATGTCGACCATGTGCAACAAAAGGCGAGTGCGTTCGATGTGGCGGAGAAAATCATGGCCGAGCCCCACTCCTCTGGAGGCGCCTTCGATCAAGCCGGG
>CAJCHQ010000830.1 GCA_903970295.1 Bryobacterales bacterium | reverse complement strand
AACGTGACCAAACTGACAGCTGGAGACGGTCAAATCATTCTCTGCTCGAGCGCAGCCGACCAGGTGTCATGGGAATCGAAGGAGTATCCCAATAGTGTTTTCACCAAGAAACTGATCGAGTCACTGCAAATCAAAGGTGTGAATACGCATTTGACTGATGCCTACAAAGTGATGAAATCCAAAGTTGAGGAGGAAGTTTTGCGCGATCGAGCGGTTGTACAAACACCGATGATCAAGGAAAACTGGCAAGGCGGTGAGGTCGCACCACTTGCTCGAGCCCAATAGGTAAAGTCCATGCTCGATTTTGGCGCCGTCTTTAAAATGATTGTTGCTGTTGCAACACTGACGGTCGCCATTGGATTTAGCCAGGCTGTGGCCAAAGATTTGAATCCGCACGAAGACGGGGGAACTACCCTGGCTTTTCCGGCTGACAAAAAATACGGAGTCATTTACACAGTTCCAGATACAATTACGTTGCGACAAGCGCATCCGAAAATGCAATTTTTAGCCGCTGCCAGGGGTATTGTTCACATACCAGCGAAAGCGCGGGTCGTCTTCGAAGGCAACGCGCTTTTAGCGGAAAAGCCAGAATTGCTTGCCATGCCGCCGGCTCAAATCAAGGGTCTTGTTTTGAAAGAATTGGATCTATCTGATACTGCCTTTGAGAATGCAGCAAAGCTGACGAACCTTGAATATCTATCGCTCGAGGGAACTGAAGTCTCAGACGAATCACTGAAAATCGTCGGTGGTTTTCACCACCTACTCTTTCTAGAAATTTCGTCGACTCAAATAAATGGCAGTGGCTTTGAATATTTAAAATCAACACCCGATCTTTATATTCTTCGTGCATCACACAACAAATTAAAATACTTTGACGGATTGAGCAATTTGGCTAAACTACATTGGCTCGATCTGTCATTCGTTGGACTAGAAGATGCGGCATTAGTACCGATTGGCAAAATGGCAAAGCTGCATGACCTCGAAGTCGAACACTCAAAAATCACCGATGACGGTTTGAAATATCTGAAGAATATGACCGAGCTTTCGAGCATCGACATCCGGGAATCGAAAGTTACAGGGGCGGGCTTACTCAATCTCAGCAAGGTGCCGCTCCGGGGAGTGCGAATGTCTGGTTATCGTGTCAATGCAAAAGATCGAGCGGCGATTATGAAAATCTTTCCGAAACTCGACTTAAACGATCAAAAAGATGAATTAAAAACTAATGCAAACGAACTCTTTGCACCTTTGCATTGAAATGGTGTCAGTTCGAGCAACCAGACTAAGACAGAAAAGGAGCGAATTCTGAACGAGGAAGAAATTCTCAGCCAGCGAATGGAGCGAAATTACATCAACGGATTTCAAATGATCAGCGGCTTTAACGGAAGTGTTTTCCATGAAGACGCATCAATTGCCGAACTCAAATCAGGTTTCAAGCTCGCCTGGATGAACAATGTATTTCGCATTGACGGTGACTCGAGTTCTCTCGAACAGCTGATCTCGCAAACCTTGAAAAAATACTCCGATGAACAATGTCCAATGGTCTGGCGAGTTGGTGCTTTGACCACGCGACCAGAACGCGTCAAGAAATTGCTCGAGGCAAACGGCCTTGTTTTTTCGGGAGCCGCTGGCGCTATGATTTTGGAAAAGCAAAACAGAAGAGGTTCGCAGTCTTTGCCTGAATTTCAAATCGAGCGGGTCGAGTCGGGGCAGCAAATCGACGACTGGCTCAAGCCCTTTTCTCAGGCGTTCGATCTGACTCCGCCAATCATCGATCACTTCGAAGTCTGCATCGATCGACAACTAGGGCGCAATCCAGGTGAAGCCTGGTTGATCGGTTACGTCGATGGAACGCCCGTAAGCTCGGCATCGTACTTACTTGATAGCGACGTGTTCGTGATTTACAACGTGGCCACGCTGCCAAACTTCCGAGGACGCGGTTATGCTCGCAGAATGGTCGAAACTGTGATTGAACATGCTTCGAAATTCGGCGATGTCCCAATCGCCTTATACTCGACAGAGATGGGGCGTCCTCTCTACGAAAGCATGGGCTTTGTCGACCTTTATGAGATGGAAGACTATACGCTCGAGATAAATTGATGAGAGCCGGCGCAGTGATGGGTTGACGCCATTTATTGATTGCAATTGAAGAATCCCGGGAATAAAGAATACGTCCAGCTAGGGCCGCGTTCTTTAGAAGCAGAGGTCTTCAATATGGCAGGTCAAGAGAATATCCACAAAATCGACCAAGCCGCTTCGCCAGATTCAACCAAGGAAACTATGGGCAATGTCACAGGCGATCAAGTTTTTAGCGGGGGGCAAACCGCCGCCACCCAATATGGCAAGGGAAAACTAGATGGCGCCTTTCCGTCGCAGACAGATTTACTCGAGCAGATCAAGATAGACCAGCAACACCATAAACTACCGCTTGATCAACGCGGTTACGAGCATGAACGTAAAATCGCAACCACTTTGACTGAACCTGAGCGGGAATCGATCGGTTCCATCGTGCACGCGATCAGACACGGAAAATTCCAAGATGCAAGTGCAGCAACTGCCGGAGATCCTAACACCGCCACTATTGGTGATGCGTTG
>CAJCHQ010000829.1 GCA_903970295.1 Bryobacterales bacterium | reverse complement strand
AACCTTTGCGGCAGTTTGGTCTAAAGACGATTCGCGTGCATAGCGAACAAGCTATTTCAGGAGCCGGCAAGACATTCGTCACATGGCCCGAAATGCGCAACAACGTTATTCCTTTTATTGGTGGCGAAGAGCAAAAATCAGAAATCGAACCTCTGAAGATTTGGGGGATATTGGCAGACAAAGGCATCGAGCCTGTGACTGAGCCGCAAATTAAAGCAAAATGTGTGCGGGTTGCTGTCGAAAACGGTCACACAGCCTACGTTGAAGCGACCTTTTCCGGCCCGGTACCTGCCCCTGCGGAGATAATCAAGCTCTGGCAGGAATTCTCGGCTTGCCAGGGATTGCCGTCGGCACCGGCCAATTTTATCCACTATCGGAGCGAACCAGATAGACCGCAGCCGGCTCTCGATGTGTTGACTGAAAATGGCATGGCAGTCACCATCGGTCAGTTACGAGTCGATAAAGACAGCGTCTCATTCACCGCCCTCAGTCACAATGCTTTGCTTGGTGCCGCGGGTGGTGCGGTTTTGGCAACAGAATTAGCGATTCAGAAAAGCCTCGTCAAGCAACTGAGCCTGGCTAAAGCCTGACTAAGACTGAGGCTGCGCAGCCGACGTTAAGCAAATACTCAAAGGTCCGGGATCGTCGATCCCGGACCTTTTGAATTTCGAATTTTGAACTTCGCACTTAGTTTGAAGTGTAACCACTTGGTTCGTAATGTTCCGTGTTTTCTTCTTTGTGCGAATCATTTTGATCTTCTCTCTGTCCTTGCTCGCCTTCAGTGTGTTGGTGAGAGGCATCGTGTTGATGGGCCTGATCCTGATTCAGTTCCGCTTCGGTTTCGCGCTGATTCTCATAGACGGGAATCGTCAATTGTTCACCGGTCCATGTATGTGTTTCAGGAGCGGCTTGAGATTGCAGGTTCTCGTCAGTGTTTGTGTGCTGAATCTGAGCTTCTTCACTGGTGGCCGAGTCGAGACTGTGTTCGTTTTGATCTCTGTAAGAGTGTTCGTTCGACGCTTGATGAGAGCTGCCCGTATCTGCTGGCGCTTGATCGTCGCCTGCGACAGCGGCTTTCACTTTCAGTCGGTAGACACCTGTGACTGGATCGTACTCGGTTTCATAAGGGCTGACTGCTTCGTAAGAAACTGCCGGTTGCTCTTCTTCTTCTTCGACCGGTTCGTCTTCGTGGACAGTGTCTTCGACGACAATCGTGCTGGCTTCATCGAGGGCATGATTGGAAATGACGACGACGTCTTCGATTTCCACTTCTTCATCGACCACTTCAGCCGCTTCCACCGGGCGATTGCGGCTGCTGATGTCTTGATAGACCTGCTCGACGGCCGAGATGTTATTGCTTAGATTCTTGGCTAACGGTGATTCTTCTTCCTCTTCGAAGGATTCTTCGAAGAGCCTAGATTTTGGGGTGAAGTCTTCCCGTTGACCTCCTCTAAATGTGGGCGCAGCCACGGCTTCCTCTTCTCGTTCTTCATCATCATCTTCGTCTTCGCCGCCAGGAGCGTAGCCGGCGAATTTACCGCCACCTCCGGCGACTTTGTCTGGACCATTGAGCAGGTCATCGGGCATCTGAGCCAGAATGTCTTCCGGCACATCAAGGAGTGCATCTTCCTCTTCCGGCTCTTCAATTGTGGGCATGACCCTGCCATTGCTGGCAGTGGCAGCTCTCAAGACACCGCCTCCTGAACCGCGATTGGGTCTTTTGCCACGACCTTTCGCCAGTTCTTCTTCTCTCGACTTGAAGCTGATCACGCGCCGATTTTCAGCGGTGCCGATTTCAAGCGTAGGAATGACACCCATGCCGGCGCACGATGTGCAATGAGCCGTGAACAGTTCTCTCAAGCTTTGACCCTGACGCCGTCTCGTTAATTCGACCAGACCGAGGTCCGAGAGCTGACCGATCTGCGGCTTGGCTCGGTCTTCTTCCAACACGCGTTGAAATACCTCCAGAACTTGCTGTTGGTCTTTGCGACTGTCCATGTCGATGAAGTCGACAATCACCATGCCACCGATATTGCGCAGGCGCAGTTGGCGAGGAATTTCTTGCGAGGCTTCGAGATTTGTGCGCCGCACGGTTTCGGCTTGTGTGCGCGAACTGGTGAAGCGACCGGAGTTGACGTCGATGACGGTGAGCGCTTCAGTCGGCTGAATGTTCAAGTGGCCGCCTGAGGGCAGCTCGACCCGATCCGAAAGTGCCGCTTCGATTTCGCGATCGATGCCTTTCGCTACGAGCAGAGATTCATCGCCGGTGTGGAAAGTAACCCGCGTGGTTTTACCGGCCCAACCCTGGAGATATTCTTGCGCTCGTTTTTGACCATCGGCAGTGTCGCAGATGATTTCGCTGACGTCATGCGAGTAAGCATCGCGGATGACGCGGAAGAGAAGATCTTGATCGCGATAAATAAGCGTCGGTCCGATCGACGCTTCACCTTCGGAGACCACGGTTTGCCAGCGATCCCAGAGTTGTTCGAAATCATCGAACAGTTCGCCCTCACCTTGACCTTTTGCCTCAGTGCGGATGATTAGACCGATGCCAGGAGGCTTCATCAAATTGACGACCGATTTCAGTCTGGCTCTTTCTCTGGCTTCACTGATCCGTCTTGAGATTGAAACTCCTCTTTCTTCCGGCACCAGGACGAGGAATCGTCCGGGCAGGCTGATCGCCGTGGATACTCTGGGACCCTTGTGCCCAGTCGGCTCTTTAGTGATCTGGACAAGCAATTTTTGCTTCGGCACCAGGCGTTCCTTCAACGGTCCTTGACCGGGAACGTCGTTGGCGTGGAGAAAACCCATTTTGTCTTTGCCCAGGTTGACGAATGCGGCATCGATACCAGGCAAAATGTTTTCGACGGTAGCCGAATAGATATCGCCGAGCAACAGTTCGCCGCGGTTGACGAAGAATTCGACGACGCGGTCGTTTTCCAAAACACCCGCGATACTGTCTTGTTCTGAGATTACTAGTGACTTCTTCATAAAGCTCCTCTGACTTAGATTTGGATTTGGAAATGGTTTTGGATTGGGCACCCAACCTGAGCTGGTCGTTGGGATTGAGCTAAGCAGAACGGCAAAATTTGTTGCTGGCACTGCTTCGTTGAAAAACTTTTGTTCTTACTGTTGTTCATTACACTCGCTGGATAGTGAGGCGGAAAATAGGTCTGAATTGTTTTCTGCCTTCAGTTCGGTACGCAGGACTTTCCAACTGATAGATGAGGAAATCGGTTTCGGCAGCAAATTTGCTAGCACGTCAGTTGGTTTTACATGTTGCTTGGAACCGTGGGCCAATTCCATAAGCAACGTCAAAGGTTGGCCATCCACCAGGCTAAGACGGCGAATAGCGCTTTTCACATCTTTCATTTTGGGGGCGACAGGCTCCGCCTGTGGTGCCTGGTCTTTGACGCCAGGGGCCAGGGCAATCAAGAAGTTAGGACTGAGGTTGATCTCGTCGATTTTGTCTTTGAGCATCGTTGAAAGCTCGGATTCGGTCAAACCCAGAAGCGGATTCGCGCTAAATTCATTGAATGTTGCCGTGTAGACAGCGCCGCCTAATTTTGCTGCTAATGCTGCCCCATTTGCCTTGGCTTGTACGGCTTTAGCCTCTGTCAATTGCACTTCGATCGGCAACTTGCTATTCATCTTTAAGATGAAGTCTTCGGCAGTCATTGACTCAGCTAGATCGACTTCGCACAGTTCGCAGGTCGACTCTTGAAAGAGAGCGAGCGGCGCGGCCAAATTGAGCTTTGGCTGAGGATTGAAGCCCTGGGTGTAGGCAATATTTATTCCCGCTCGGCGTGCGGCTCGGGCGAGTAGATGTTGCAAATCCAAATGCGAAATGAAACGCAGGTCGCCCAGTTTGGTGAAGCGGAAGCGCATGCGAATGTTGGTGTGAGTTTCTGGCTCCGCCTGTGGCTTTTCGAAGAAAAGCGATGGGTGGTGCTCATCATTCCTGGGGTTAGCGTCAAGTTCTTTGACAAAGGGATTGCGTTTCATCACTTCTTTTTTCGGCACCGCCAGTTTATGGGTGGTTTCCAGTTCAGTGCAGACGCCGCAGGCATGACACAAATTTTCGGTGCAGGCGGGAGTCTCGAGAGTAGCCATTGCTTTTTCCCACTCGCGCACGAGCCACCAGGTATTCAAGCCGATGTGAACAACGTCCCAGGGTTGATCGGAGCCGACT